>CAUUIG010000074.1:0-9018 GCA_963545095.1 uncultured Streptococcus sp. | reverse complement strand
AGTGCAAGCCAATCAGCAAGCACATCAGCATCTGAATCAGCATCAACAAGTGCGAGCCAATCAGCAAGCACCTCAGCTTCTGAGTCAGCATCAACAAGTGCGAGCCAATCAGCAAGCACAAGCGCATCTGAATCAGCATCAACAAGTGCAAGCCAATCAGCAAGCACATCGGCATCAGCTGACGCATCATCTTCTGAAACACCATCAGAAGCAGTAGCTAAGTCAAGACAGCAATTGCCAAATACAGGTACAGAAGCTTCCAAATCATCTGTACTCCTTGGAGCTTTGGCAGCTGTGACTGGTCTAGGTCTTGTTGCTAAGCGTCGGAAACGTGATGATGAAGAGTAATTGGATTAAAAATACATAGAAAGTATTATTATTTCGATTTATGAAGAATCCCTTGGATGAAAAATCATCCAGGGGATTTTTTGATATTAAAAGTGAATAGAAGCTGAAAAATAAGGTAAAAAATGTTATAATAGTAGGAAAGGAGAGAGTGTTCATGGCTGAAAAAATTACGGTAATTGTACCAGTTTATAATGTTGAACATTACCTGAATAAATGTTTAGACAGTATCTTAAAACAAACATATCAGAATCTTGAAATTATTGTTGTCAATGATGGCTCTACAGATAATTCGGGTGGAATTTGTCAAGAATATGCACAAAAAGATAGTAGAATTATTTATATCGAAAAAGAAAACGGTGGACTATCTGATGCACGAAATGTAGGATTAGATAGAATGACTGGCTCCTACGTCACTTTTGTCGATTCGGATGATTGGATTGAGCAAGATTATGTAGAAGTTTTATACAATAAATTAACTGAGTATCAAGCAGATGTTTCAGTAGGGAATTACTATTCATACAATGAAGATGAGGGAATGTATTATTTTCATATAAATGGTGACTCCTATTGTGAGAAAGTATTTGATAATGTGTCCATCTTTGAAAACTTGTATGAGTCTCAAGAAATGAAGAGTTTTGCTTTAATATCTGCCTGTGGTAAACTCTATAAAGCGAGTTTGTTCGATTATATTCGATTTGATAAAGGTAAACTTGGTGAAGATGGGTATATGAATCAAAAACTATATTTATTGGTTCAAAAAGTAGTCTATATAAATCAAGGTCTGTATGCATATCGCCAGAGAAGTGGGAGTATTACAAAAACTTGGACAGAGAAGTGGATGCACGCCTTAGTTGATGCTATGTCTGAGCGTATTACTCTACTAGCTAATATGGGGTATCCTCTAGAGAAACACTTGGCAGTTTATCGTCAGATGTTGGAGGTCAGCCTCGCAAACGGTCAAGCTAGTGGTTTATCTGACACAGCAACGTATAAAGAGTTTGAAATGAAAAGAACTCTTTTAAATCAGTTGTCAATACAAGAGCAAAAGGAAAAGAAGGCTATTGTCCTCGCAGCAAATTATGTCTATGTAGACCAAGTTTTAACGACTATCAAGTCTATTTGTTACCACAATCGCTCAATTTGTTTTTATTTGATTAATAGTGATTTTCCAAATGAATGGATTAAGCAATTAAATAAGCGATTGGAAAAGTTTGATTCAGAAATTATCAATTGTCGGGTAACTTCTGAGCAAATTTCACGTTATAAAACAGATATTAGTTACACTGTTTTTTTGCGTTATTTTGTGGCTGATTTCGTGAAAGAAGACAAAGCTCTTTATTTGGATTGTGATCTAGTTGTAACGAAAAATCTAGATGCCTTGTTTGAGATAGATTTACAGAACTATCCTTTGGCTGCTATTCGAGATTTTGGAGGCAGAGCCTATTTCGAACGAGAAATATTTAATGCAGGTGTTCTCTTGATTCACAATGCTCTTTGGAAACAAGAGAATATGACTCAAAAGCTGATTGACCTAACTAATGAATGGCATGATAAGGTAGATCAGGCCGATCAGAGTATTTTAAATATGCTTTTTGAAAATAAATGGCTAGAATTAGACTTTGATTATAATCATATTGTCATTCATAAACAGTTCACTGATTATCGATTACCTGTAGGTCAGAATTATCCTGCTATTATTCATTATCTTTCTCATAGGAAACCGTGGAAAGATTTGGCTGCCCAAACCTATCGCGATGTTTGGTGGTATTACCATAATCTAGAATGGACAGAGTTGGGACAAAATTATCATTTACATCCACTACAAAAGTCTCATATCTATCCTACAAAAGAGCCTTTCGCTTGTTTAATTTATACTGCTTCAGACCATATTGAACAACTTGAAACATTGATTCAATCCTTACCAGCTATTCAGTTTAAGATAGCAGCTAGAGTAATGGTCAGTGATAAATTAGCAAAGATGACAGTTTATCCAAACGTGACTATTTTTAATGGCATCCATTATTTGCTAGACGTCGATGACGAACTGGTAGATACTTGTCAAGTCCTTTTAGATATTAATCATGGTGAAAAAACAGAGGAAATTCTCAATCAATTTGCAAGACTTGGGAAACCTATTTTAACCTTTGAAAACACCAAATCCTACGAAGTTGGTCAGGAAGTATATGCTGTTGACCAAGTTCAAGCAATGATTGAAAAATTAAGAGAAATAAGCAAATGAAGGAAAAACATCTATTAGGAGATGCTCTGATTTTGACGGTTAGTGATCAGATTGAACAGTTGGATTATCTCCTAGAAAACTTGCCAAACATCTGTTTTCATATTGCAGCCCCTGTCCAGTTTTCCGAGAAAATCCGTATCTTAGAAATGAACTATAATGTCCGTCTCCTAACGGTTACAAATGAAGAACAGCTAAACTTTCTAATCAATACGTGTGACTTTCTACTAGATATCAATCACTTTCAAGAAGTGGATGCTATTGTATCAAGGTTTGTACAGGCTGGGAAACCTGTCTTTGCATTTGATAATACAGTCCATGGAAATCAGGGGCAGGAAGTTTTCCTATCAAGTACACCAGATAAATTGGTTTCTAGAGTGAGAGAGTGTCTGAATGAAGTCAGTGTGGGAGTCAATCATCAAGAAAAAATCATCCAAGATGGAACTTGGAATGTATTTCAAATAGATGATAAGGCTAACTTCCTTGTAGGAGCCAATGTCATCTGTAGAAATTTTGAAAATTTTAATGTTTCTTCAGGGAAGTTAATACTAAATGATGGTGTCTTCATTAATAATTCTTGTAGTTTTAACTGTATGGAAAGAATTGAAATTGGTTCAGGTACCATGATGGGGGAGGGTGTTCGTTTTTATGATCACGACCATATTTATACCGCTGAAAAGATTGAAAAGTGGCAGTGGACTACAGCTCCGATTAGAGTTGGAAGAGATTGCTGGATAGGAAGTAATGTCACGATTTTAAAAGGAGTGACGATTGAGGATAATACCATTATCGGAGCAGGTTGTCTCATACGCAATGACATTCCTGCAAATAGTGTGGTTTATAATGATGGAAATCTTATTGTAAAAGAAAGAAGATAATTTGGAAATATGGATATAAAAAAAGCAATCGTTTTAGGGGCAGATAATAATTATCGTGACAAATTGGAAACAACTATTAAATCTATTTGTTACCATAATAGAGATTTGAAATTTTATATTTTTAATGAAGATATCCCCAAAGAGTGGTTTTATCTGATGGAGAAGAGATTAGAAAAACTTAACTGTGAAATTTTGAATATAGAAATTGATGCAGAAAAAGTAAAGCATTTTTCTACTCCTGATGAACACATCAAGTATATGACTTATTTTCGCTATTTTATTGCAGAATTTGTGAAAGAAGATAGAGCCTTGTATTTGGATTGTGATATGATTGTTCATAGGAACATAGATTCGTTATTTCAGAAAGATTTTGAAGAAAATTATATAATCGCCGTTCCAGATGGTTGGTATAAAAATATTTTTAATGCAGGAATGATGATGGTAAATGTTCATAAGTGGAAAACTGATAATATTTGTCAAAATCTTTTAGAGTTAACTGCAGAAAAACATCAAGAAGTCTATGGTGATCAGGGAGTCTTAAATCTATTGTTTGAAAATAAGTGGAAGAAAGTATCTCCTCATTATAATTTCATGGTTGGACTTGATACATTAGGTTATTGGGCTCAAAAGCCAGAGTGGTTTTTAAATAGTTGGGATGAAAACTATAAACCTGCTATTATTCATTTTGAAGGTAAAGATAAACCGTGGAATGATTCATTAAAAACAAGATATAGAGAATTGTGGTGGTTTTATAATGGTTTGGATTGGCAAACTATTTTATTAGAAAAGGATACAAAACCGACATCGTTTAGTGAAATTGCAACAGTTAGTTTATTTCATACAGCGATTTTTACAGATACGCAAGAGTTGGAACATATAGAATATCTAGTAGAAAAACTTCCGAATGTCCATTTTCATATTTTTGCCCATAGTTATTTTGGACCGAGAGTACAAGTGTTGAACCGTTTTTTAAATGTATCTCTTTATCCCAATTATACACCGTATCAATCTCAAGAAATGCTGAGTAAGTTAGATTTTTATCTAGATATCAATCATAATCAGGAAATAGATAATATTATTTCAAAAGTTCACAACCTATCTAAACCGATATTTGCTTTTGAGAATACGAGTCATGATACAAATAATCGAAGTCAGATATTGTCTTCATCAGAGCCAAAGGAAATGGTAAAAGTTATTAAACAGTTTTTAGGAGAATAATTGCATAGCTTATGAATGAATTAATTAGTATTATAGTTCCAATATATAATGTTGAAGATTATTTGCGAGAGTGTTTGGATAGTATTCAAAAACAAACTTATCCGAATTTTGAATGTATCATGGTCAATGATGGTTCTACGGATAATTCGAAACAAATAGCAGAAGAGTATCTAGTGGATAGTCGATTTAGGTTAATTAATCAAAGTAATCAAGGTTTAAGTGGAGCTAGAAATACAGGTATTAGCCATATTAGAGAAGAATCTACTTTTGTAGCCTTTGTAGATAGTGATGATTACGTTTATCCTGAATTTTTAGAAGTTTTGATAGAACACATCGAAGATGATGTTGATATTATAGAAGGAATGATTGAATACTATTACGATGCAACAAATGAATACAATCAGGATGAAACCAAAAATTGTTTTTCTTTATCTACTTCAAAAAGATTAATGTTTAGCACGGTGGAGGAAAAATTAGAAAAACTGGTAGCAAGAGAGTTGAGAGTTAGTGTTTTTCCAAAATTATTACGAAAAAGTTTGTTATCAGAAGATTTCTTTCCAAAGGATTGGATTTTTGAAGATTTAGCAGTTATACCAGAGTTGGTAAGAAATTCAAGAAAATGGATTAAACTTCAAGATGTCATTTATAGGTATAGAATTCGATCTAATTCGATAATGACAAGTGACTTTTCTGATAAGAAATTGGATGTATTCAAAATATGCGAAAAGTATGATTTGTTTTTTAAAGATGCATTTGAACGAACGAAATATCTAGTTGACAAACTAAAATATTTACATTTGAATTATCAAGATATGGCATTTGTACCAGAGAATAATCAGTATAAACAATTATACAAACAAGAAAAACAAAAACTATTATCTAAAATAGCAGATTATGAAAGTAAAGACTTAATTAGTATTATAGTTCCAATATATAATGTAGAGGAGTACTTGTTGGAGTGTTTGGACAGTATTCAAAAACAAACTTATCAGAAATTTGAATGTATCATGGTCAATGATGGCTCTACGGATAATTCAAAACAAATAGCAGAAGATTTTTTATCGGATAGTCGCTTTAAGTTAATCAATCAAAGTCATCAAGGCGTAAGTGTGGCTAGAAATACAGCAATCAAATATCTTAGCGCTAATTCTTCTTTTGTGAGTTTTGTGGATAGTGATGATTATATTCATTCTACATTTTTAGAAAAAATGACGGCACAAATCGAAGAAGGCGTTGATATTATAGAGGGATTATTTGAACATTACCATGATGGGAATGTCTATTATTTTCCTCAATCTGGACCATATAAGGTAGTTCTAGAAACGACAGTAGAAAAGTTAGAGCAGTTAGTTTTAGAAAAAATTAGGAATAGTAACGGCGGGAAATTAATTCGAAGAAAAATTTTGCATGGTAGTTTTTTTCCGGAAGGATGGATTTTTGAAGATTTAGCAGTCGTACCAGAGTTCGTAACCATTTCAAATAAATGGGTTAAAATACAGGAGACTGTGTATACTTATAGAATTCGTGAGAACTCTATTATTACAAGTTCGTTTTCAGAGAAAGATTTAGATATATTTAAAATTTTTGAAAAATTTGATTGTTTTTTCAAAGACGAGTCACTCAATATAAAAACTTGGGTAGAAAAACTAAAACTGCTACATATAAATTATAGAAGTGAAAAAGTACCTGCTCAATATATAGAGAAATATCAAAAAGAAAAAGAAAAAATATTATCACAAATCGAAGAGTATGAAAAGGGGGAACTGATAAGTATTATCGTACCCATTTACAATGTTGAAAATTATTTGAGACATTGTTTGGATAGTATTCAGAATCAAACTTATCAAAATTTTGAGTGTTTATTAATAAATGACGGTTCGTCAGATAACTCTGCTGAAATTTGTAGAGAGTATGTTGAGAAGGATTATCGTTTTCGTTATTTTGAAAAAGAAAATGGTGGAGTTTCTTCGGCACGTAACCTAGGTATCGAACGTTCGAAAGGACAATATATAACCTTTATTGATTCGGATGATTGGGTAGATTCTGATTATTTAGAATTATTGTATATGAAAATAAATGAATATAATGCAGATTTAGCAGTTCTGACATATAAACAATACAGTATGAACGATGGATGTTTTTATTTGCATGTTTGGGAACAAGATTATTACGAAAAATATTATACTGGAAACGAGTTGTTAAATTCATTACCAAATTTAGAGAATTATGATAGTACATTTAATGTATCGTGGGGGAAACTATTTAAACGTAACTTTTTAGAAACTGCTACCTTTAATGAACAACGAATAATGGGAGAGGACTTAGAGTTTAATTTTAAGATTTTTTTACAAATCAAGAGTTGTATTTATCTCAATAAGGCCCTTTATAATTTTCGACAGCATCATTTATCTACTAGGGCGAGAAAAATTAGTGATAAGTATTTGATGGATGATGTAGAAATAAGGTTGGGTCGTCTACCATTTCTTATTGGAAAAACTGTTGATACTAATCTTTATTTAGCTAAAACAAAAGAATTTTTGAAATATCATATTGACAATGAAGTTGAATTTGGTATTGATAATACAAATGCTATACAGTTATATAAAGAAATTTTTCAAAATTTATAGAATGACTAGTAGAAAATATACTTGATCAGGATTTTAAAGTTGTTGAATTAAAGGAGAAATAAATGGTTCAAGAATTAATTAGTATTGTAGTTCCTGTTTATAATGTGGAAAACTATCTACGTATGTGTTTAGATAGTATTATGAGTCAGACTTATCAAAATTTTGAGTGTTTATTAATAAATGATGGTTCACCAGACAATTCAGCTGACATCTGTAGGGAATATGTTGAAAAAGATCCTCGCTTTCAATATTTTGTCAAAGAAAATGGTGGACTATCAGATGCACGTAATTATGGAATAAAGCAATCAAAAGGTTCCTATCTTACTTTTGTAGATTCAGATGATTGGATAGATTCTTCTTACTTAGAAACTCTATATGAATTGATAATAAAGCATAATGCAGATGTTTCAATAGCTTGTTATGGTGCTTATGATGAGGAAAGAGCAACTTATCTTTTTTATGCTTATGGAGATGAGTATGAAAAAGTTTATAGTGGGAGAGAAGTTGTTGAACAGCTACCTAAATTTGAAGGGGGAGACTTAACGTTTCAAACTTCATGGGGAATATTGTCAAAACGTGAATTATTTGACCAAATAACGTTTCCAGTAGGAAGGATTAACGAAGACATAGGGACAAATTATAAGTTATTTATGCAAGCTGAAAAAATAGCTTATATCCATAAAAATCTATATTTTTATCGTATTCGAAAGACTAGCATTTCAAATAGTGGTTTTTCTGAGAAAATGATGAGGGATGATCATGATTTGAGACTGGAACGGATTGCGATGTTAGCATTAAAAGGTTATGATATCAGTCACTACATTCAACAACATCGTTTCTATCTAGACTATTGGCATCGCATAGCAAATGAAAAAGGACTAGAAAATAGTATCGAAACAAAGAGGTTAGAGGAGTTAGATTTTTTATTAACAGGGAAAATCTACGAGGAGAAATAAAGTGAAAAAAGCAATCGTTCTTGGAGCAGATAATGGTTATTTAAATAAGCTAGAGACTACAATTAAGTCGGTGTGTACGCATAATAGAAATTTAAAATTTTATATTTTTAATGATGACCTTCCGAGCGAATGGTTTCAAGTTATGAACAGACGATTAAAAGCAATTGATTCAGAAATCGTCAATGTTAAGATTTCGAATCATCAATTAAAAGGATATCATCTTCCAATTGCCTATTTATCCTACGCTACGTTTTTTAGATATTTTATAGCAGATTTTGTAGTGGAAGAAAAAGCCTTATATCTTGATTCGGATATAGTAGTGACTCATTCGTTGGATGAACTATTCCAGGAAGAATTAGGAGACTATTGGATTGCTGGTGTTCGGGATTATTTTGTAAAAGGATATGAAGACCGCTTTAATGCGGGAATGATGTTGATTAATGTTAGCAAATGGAAAAGAGAAAATCTTTCTGTAAAACTAATTGAACTAACAAATCGACATCATCAAGAAGTTTTTGGAGATCAAGGTATTCTCAATATGGTATTTGGAGAAAACTGGAAAAAGTTGGATCGGAAATACAATTTTATGGTTGGTTTAGATAGTTTGATTCATATTGCGGTTGAGACGACTCCAGAAGCACTATCATCTTGGTACAATTCAGCCCTTCCTGATGATGTGGTACCTTATATTATTCACTATACTGGAGAAAAACCTTGGTTACCTTTAAGTCAAAATCGTTATAGAGATATTTGGT
>CAUUIG010000073.1:0-9030 GCA_963545095.1 uncultured Streptococcus sp. | reverse complement strand
GCAAATGAAACCTGTTTTTCTAACACTTCATTATATCACATTTTTAAGGATTTTCTATAGGGAAATCCATACAAAAACAAGATAGACAAGTGTCCATCTTGTTGATCTTATTCATAACGAAGCGCTTCGATTGGATCAAGTTTCGATGCCTTGTTGGCTGGCAAGACTCCAAAAACGATACCCACACTAGCCGAAACTGCAAGACTAAATAGGGCAACTGGAATTGATACTCCAACTTCTATACCCGCAATCAAACCTTGCAGTAACAAACCTGCTAAGGCAGTTAAACCTGTCGCAATGGTTAGACCAATAACTCCGCCAAGCAGGGTCAAAATCATGGATTCAATCAAAAACTGGATTAAAATATTAGCACGTGTTGCACCCAAGGCCTTACGGAGACCAATCTCACGAGTACGCTCCGTCACCGAAACCAGCATAATGTTCATAACGCCAGTTCCTCCAACAAAGAGAGAAATTCCTGCGATGGCACTAATAATCGTCGTCATAAAACTAAACGATTGTTGGATTTCTGCGAATGCAGCTGACTCATCTGCTACTTGATATTCTCCCTGTTGCAAGCCAGCAAGCTCTGTCATTTTTCGTGCTAATTCTGGACCCAAAGTTTGAGTTAAGCTTGTGTCATTCACTCGAAAGACAATACTAGCTATTTCATCTACATTAAAATTCGCAGCAAGGGAGATATTTGTGGTAATAGGTAAGCCGCCAAAACCATATATTTTTGAATTTTTAGATTCTGGGCTAGTATAAACACCAATGACTCGATAACTAAAACCATTAACTTCTACAACCTTGTTAATAGCCTCTTGAGGAGATCCAAATAGACTAATGGATAATTCTTCATCAAGCAAAATGACACTTGCAAATTCTTTAAAATCTTGTTCTCTCAGACTACGTCCTGCAAGAATTTCATTGTTAACAGCCTCCATATAAGTTCTGTTTCCACCTGTCAAATTGGCATTTTCAACCTTTTTATCTTTATAAGTCAAAATGGCATTCGTTGAGTTGGTTACATAGTAATTATCCACTCCCTTGAGTTTGGCTGCCTCCTTGACCCAAGATTCTTGCGGTTTTGGTGGTTCAACATGAACTTCCTCTTCTTTTCCAGAAACCGTAAAAGCTGATTGTTTCTGAGTAAAAGACCCATCTTTGCTTTTTTTAGAAGAGAAAAAGACACTGATATTTTTCTGAGATCTGGTCATATTTTTATTGAGCTGTCGAGACATAGAATCACCCAGAGCCATAATCACAACAACTGATGAAACACCGATAATAATCCCAATCATGGTAAGCAAAGAGCGCATCTTATGTGCCATGATAGATGAAAAGGCAAATTTCAGATTCTGCATCTTAGTTTTCCTCCTTTTCTAACTGAGCACTGTCAGACGAAATAACTCCATCCCGAATGACAATCTGGCGTTTGGCATAAGCAGCGATTTCAGGCTCATGCGTTACCATGATAATGGTTTTTCCTTCTTTATTTAGTTCAACTAATAATTGCATGATTTGGTTACCTGTTTTGGTATCCAAGGCTCCTGTCGGTTCGTCCGCTAGAATGATGGAAGGATTGTTTACCAAGGCACGCGCAATTGCCACACGTTGCTTTTGACCACCAGATAATTCCGAAGGCAAATGATGACTACGTTCTGTCAATTCAACCTTATCTAGATATTCCTCAGCTAACTTGCGCCGTTTTGAAGATGAAACTCCCGCGTAAATCAAGGGCAATTCTACATTTTGTAGAGCATTGAGTTTGGATAAAAGAAAGAACTGCTGAAAGACAAATCCGATTTGTTGGTTGCGGACCTTAGCTAGTTGTTTTTCACCAAGGCCAGCTACTTCTTGGCCTTCAAGATAATATTCTCCACTGCTTGGTGTATCCAACATGCCAATGGTATTCATCAGAGTAGACTTACCAGAACCAGATGGTCCCATGATGGCAACAAATTCACCCTCATTCACTTCTAGGTTGATATTTTTGAGAACCTGCAGTTCTTGGTCACCGTTACGGTAGCTTCTGCAGATATTTTTTAGACTAATTAGTTGCTTCATCAGCCTTCACCTCTTTTCCTTCCTCTAGAGAAGACGTTGGGTTACTGATGACCTTGACTCCATTTGTCAGACCTGAAGTGATTTCTTGGTTGTCTGCATCAGCATTACCCAAACCAACTTCCACTTTCTTGGCCTTTTTCTGCTCGTCAAGCACCCAGACATAGTTCTTATCATTTTCAGTCACAACACTTGTTAGAGGAACCAAAATGGCTTTAGTCTTGTTCTTCACCTCAACACTTACTGAGAATCCTTGTTTCAAGTCACCGATTTCACTTGTAACATCAATGGTATATGGATATTTAGAACCAGAATTACCAGCAGCTGCGGTAGCTGTACTTGCTGCTTCGCCATTGTTTTTAGGGTAGTCAGAGATATAGCTAATCTTACCAGTCCAGCTCTTATCTTGGTAAACTTTAGAAGTAAAGGTTACTTCTTGTCCTACAGAGAGGTTGGCAAGGTTATATTCAGATAGTTCCCCCTTAACTTGCAAGTTTTCATTGCTAACGACATGAACTACCACCTGGCTAGCTCCAGTTGGAGATTTAGAAACATTACGGTTGACTTCGACCACAGTTCCGTCTAGGGTACTGAGAACCGTCATTGCATCCAACTGACTTTGAGCCTTGCTTAATTGCGCTGCTGCATCTGCACGGGCATCACGGGCATCACCCAATTGAGCATCAATAGAGGATACTGAATTTCCTGCGACTGGAGCTGGAGTTTGCGTTGCAGTTCCTTCGCCTCCTGCTGGTACTGGTAACTGGGGAGCTGAAGCAGCTTCATTTCGTGCTTGATTGAGTTCATTGATATGACGATCTGCCTTAGCTACTGCTCGACTCGCTGAATCATAGGCCGCCTGGGCTTCTGAACTACTGTACTTGACTAAAGCCTGCCCTTCGCTGACTTTATCACCCACAGAAACAAGGATTTCATCTAAATCTCCCTTACTAGCATCAAAATAAACATATTGTTCATTTTTTGCTGTTACTGTCCCTGACAATAAAACAGAGGATGCCACGCTTCCTTCCTTAGCAACAACAAGATGAGTAGCCTCATCTTTTACAGCAGTCTGAGAAGGTTGTCTAAAGAGCAAAATGCCCCCAGCACCCAATACAACTACACTTGCAGCACCAACTGCTGCATACAATTGCCACTTTTTAGCTTTACCATTCTTTTTCATAATGAAACTCCTTTTTTGATTTAAAGTCCTTAACAATATTATACAAAAATTACCAATTCGATACAATACCATTTCAGAACGAAATAATGACATTTCAGGATTCACTTATTGTTCGGAAAATTTTTATTATTGTACTAGATATATGATACGCTTTATTTTTCCTTTTTGCAAGCCTTTTCTTTAATTTTTTTGAACGTAGCAGATTTTTGCAATCAAATCAAAAAAAAGATAGAATATGACTATCAAAAAATGACACTCTACTATTTAAAAGAGTACAAAGGAGTTTTCAATGAGAGAATACGATATCATTGCTATCGGTGGAGGTAGCGGAGGAATTGCTACCATGAACCGTGCTGGTGAACACGGAGCTAAAGCGGCCGTTATTGAGGAAAAGAAACTAGGTGGAACCTGCGTCAACGTCGGCTGTGTTCCTAAGAAAATCATGTGGTACGGGGCGCAAATCGCTGAGACTTTCCATCAATTTGGAGAAGACTACGGCTTTAAGACTACTGATCTTAACTTTGACTTTGCAACCCTACGTCGCAATCGTGAAGCCTACATCGATCGCGCTCGTTCTTCTTATGATGGCAGTTTTAAACGCAACGGTGTAGACTTGATTGAAGGTCATGCTGAATTTGTAGATTCTCATACTGTCAGCGTAAATGGTGAACTGATTCGTGCTAAACATATCGTGATTGCTACTGGTGCCCATCCAAGTATTCCAAATATTCCTGGTGCTGAACTAGGTGGCTCTTCTGATGATGTATTTGCTTGGGAAGAATTGCCAGAGTCAGTTGCTATTCTAGGCGCTGGTTATATTGCCGTTGAATTGGCTGGCGTACTCCACACTTTTGGTGTCAAGACAGACCTCTTTGTTCGTCGTGATCGTCCTTTACGTGGTTTTGATTCTTACATCGTTGAAGGTTTGGTCAAGGAAATGGAAAGAACAAACTTACCACTTCATACTCACAAAGTCCCTGTTAAGTTAGAAAAAACTGTTGACGGCATTACCATTCATTTCGAAGATGGTACTAGTCACACAGCTAGCCAAGTTATCTGGGCTACTGGTCGCCGCCCAAACGTTAAGAGTTTGCAACTTGAAAAAGCTGGAGTGACTCTGAACGAACGTGGCTTTATCCAAGTAGATGAATACCAAAATACTGTTGTTGAGGGAATCTATGCTCTAGGTGATGTAACAGGCGAGAAAGAACTAACTCCAGTTGCAATCAAGGCTGGGCGTACCCTATCTGAACGTCTCTTTAACGGAAAAACTACTGCAAAAATGGACTACTCAACTATTCCAACTGTTGTCTTTTCACACCCTGCTATCGGAACTGTTGGTTTGACAGAAGAGCAAGCTATTAAAGAATATGGTCAAGACCAAATCAAGGTTTATAAATCAAGCTTTACATCTATGTACTCTGCTTGCACTTGCAATCGTCAAGGAACACGTTTCAAATTAATCACAGCTGGTTCAGAAGAAAAAGTTGTCGGACTTCATGGAATTGGCTACGGTGTTGATGAAATGATCCAAGGATTTGCCGTTGCTATCAAAATGGGAGCAACCAAGGCTGACTTTGATGCAACTGTGGCAATTCACCCAACTGCATCCGAAGAATTTGTAACCATGCGTTAATCGAAACAAAAGAAGCAGATACAATGTTGTCTGCTTCTTTTTTAATGATTTTCGAATCAACAAAAAAATTATCCAACTTAACCAGTACGCAAAATCGGCTGTTACAGTTCTTTGTTACCTTTGTTATAAAAACAGGTTGACAATAATATTAATTTAAGTATAATAGTTACTATACATAAGAAAAGAGGTTAACTATTTTGAAAAAAGCTCACGTTTATGCTATCCCTGCTATTGGGGCTGCTCTCATTGCTGTTTTGGCACAAATCAGTCTTCCAATTGGACCTGTTCCCTTCACTCTGCAAAACTTTGCAATCGGCCTGATTGCTACTGTCTTTAGACCGAGAGAGGCTGTACTTTCTGTTGGACTTTATCTTCTTCTAGGTGCTATCGGTCTTCCTGTCTTTGCAGGAGGTGGAGCTGGATTTCATGCTTTGATTGGTCCTACTGCAGGCTATCTTTGGTTTTATCTTGTTTATTCTGGACTGACCTCTTCTCTAACCAACAGTGATAGTGGTTTTGTCAGAATTTTTCTAGCAAATCTCTTGGGAGATACACTTGTCTTTGTTGGTGGAATCATTGGATTGCATTTTCTAGCTGGAATGCCATTTGAAAAAGCTCTTGCTGTGGGGGTATTTCCCTTTATCATCCCAGATCTTGGTAAAATTATTGCTATTAGTTTTATTAGCCGTCCATTACTTCAACGCCTTAAAAATCAGGCTTACTTTGCTAACTAAAAAAGGATATCGAGTTGTCATGACTCAATATCCTTTTCTTTCATTTTGAAAACTTATACTCAACGAAAATCAAAGAGCAAACTAGGAAGCTAGCCGCAGGTTGCTCAAAGCACTGCTTTGAGGTTGTAGATGGAAGCTGACCTGGTTTGAAGAGATTTTCGAAGAGTATTAATTGCCTTTAAAGGCATCCACCATCGTTTGAAATTCTTCATTGGAAAGAGTAATTCCCTTGCCCATTTTAGTATGATCTGGACTCCAAGCACGAATATCAAACTTTGCAGGGGCACCATTAAAGCTCACTCGGTTGATTTCCTTAGTCCAACCTTTTTCGTTTTCAGAAAGAGTCAACAAGTGCTCTTCGATTTCAAATGTAAATTCTGCCATTTTCTTCTCCTTTTTTAGCTTTCATTAGTTTATTCGTAAAATCTTGTAGATTTTAGGAAAATTTTATATAATATTGATATAAAAGAAGGGAGGCCAATATGAGACATAAATTCCAGCAAGTTCTAGATAAAATACATGACTTTTTAAATGGACATGACCAACCAGATTCGACTGAAACCAACTCCCTGACAGCTACTATTGAAGAGGCTATCCAGAAACAAACCGCTGTTCACCTTATCTTGTCAGAGACAAGCTTTACAGGTGACATTATCAAATACGATCAGCAACGCCAGCAAATTATCGTGAAAAATTTTGCCAAAAATGTGACCCGTATCATCCGCATAAGCGATATTCAACGCCTGCGATTTGTCCCTTCAACTGTCCAAACAGCCCAAAAAAATAGATTTAAGAAAGAGTGAGATGTAGTTGCTTCATCCCACTCTTTTTTCTTAGCGAATTTGTTCAAAATGTAAATGAACTGCGATATGATCTCCATAACCACTTCTTTCCAGGTCACGTTGTAGACGATAGGAAATGTAGTGTTCTGCAATGGTAATGTAACCTGCACCCAGCAAACGATGTTCAACCATAGACTGAATCATGCTAATGGTAGCACGTTCCACCTTGGCCTCTTCCAAATCCAAAACCACTTTCTTAGTGACTTGTGCAAGGTTTTGACGCAAATCATCTGTCAATACATAGACAGTCTGGGCTGCCTTTAAGATAGCTTGGTAAATCTTATCTGGATTAAATTCAGCAATTTCTCCATCACGTTTGATTACTTGCATAGGTATCTCCTTTATTCTTTGTTTTCTTTGATTTCTGCCAGCATTTTTTCTTCTTCTGCTGTCAGTTGATAATCTTCAAGCAAATCCGGTCTGCGCTCGTAGGTTTTCTTTAAACTCTCATACAGACGCCACTGACGAATCTTTTCATGGTGCCCGCTCATCAGTACATCTGGCACGACCATCCCTCGATAATCATAGGGACGTGTGTATTGAGGATATTCGAGAAGACCAGAAGAAAAACTATCATCTTGGTGGCTAGACTCCTTGCCAATCACTTCTGGAATCAGGCGTACCGTAGCATCAATCATGGTCATAGCCGCCAACTCTCCACCAGTCAAGACATAGTCCCCCAGGGAAATCTCATCTGTCACCAAGGTCTTAATACGCTCGTCATAACCCTCATAGTGCCCACAGATAAAGATTAGCTCTTCCTCTTGAGCTAAATCCTCAGCATAAGCCTGATCAAACTGCTTTCCAGCAGGATCGAGGAGAATAACGCGCGGATTTTTCTTTTCAATAGCATCAAAGGCATCGAAAATGGGTTGAGCTCGGAGCAACATCCCCTGACCGCCTCCGTAGGGCTCATCGTCTACATGGCGGGCCTTTTCAGCATATTCTCGAAAATTATGATACTGGATATCCAAGAGCCCTTTTTCTCGAGCCTTTCCAACGATTGAGTGCTCCAGTGGAGAAAACATCTCTGGAAAGAGGGTTAAAATATCAATCTTCATCGTCTAACCCTTCTAAGATTTCCACATCGACGCGGTTATTTGGAATATCAACATTGAGAATCACTGGTGGAATATAAGGCAAGAGCAAGTCACGCTTGCCTTTTCGCTTGACCACCCAGACATCGTTAGCACCTGGTTGTAGGATTTCCTTGATGGTTCCAATCAAGTTATCACCCTCATAGACTTCTAAACCGATAATCTCGTGATAGTAGAATTCACCATCGTCTAGGTCATTTAAATCTTCCTCAGCAACCTTGAGACTGTATCCCTTGTACTTTTCAATAGCATTGATATGGTACATATCTTTGAATTTAATAATATCAAAGTTCTTCTGTTTACGGTGACTAGCGATGGTCACTGTTTGAACAAACTGATCTTTTTCATCAAACAAGGCCAGCTCAGTACCTTTTTTAAACCGTTCTTCTGCAAAATCCGTCACAGACAAGACTCGCATCTCACCCTGCAAGCCCTGCGTATTGACGATTTTCCCAACATTAAAGTAGTTCATCTTGTCTCCTGTAGTCTCCTTCTTTCCATCTTATTCTGACAATTCTCGAATAATAGTCGCAATTTTTTCGGATTCAGACCACTGTAAATAATGGTGACTCCCTCCTAAAATGAGTTTAGTATTGGAAGTCCAATATTCTGATTCTCTGTACTCTTTTTCTCTATAAACTTGACAAAAAATAAACACAGGGATATGAGCTTCTACAAATACATTCTCAAAATCTTCCTCAGTAATCTCTCCAGATATCTGAAATCCTGGATCTTGATTTTCCAACTCTAATCCTTTTTCTTGCATTATTTCCCAGATTTCTTTATTAATTTCAGGGCTAAATGTGGCTTGAGTTAAGTTCTTAAAATAAAATTCAGGACCACACTCCTCAATCAGCCTCATCTGCTCTTCCATTTCTGGATAAGGATTTTCTGAAAAATCAGCAAACATGACTTTTTTAGTTGTCGGTTCCATTGCTAGTAAAGCCTGACACTTATTTGGTTTCTTGAGTAATTTGCAAGCTAAAATTCCACTCAAACTATGTACACAAAGTATATATTCAGAAATCCCTAATTCTTCAAGTACTTCATAAACCGCATCTGCAAGATTATCTAGATTTTTTCCAGCTTGGTCATGAATCGGACTCCTACCTGTGTTCGGAAAATCAATTGTCAAATAACCAATTGTAGGAGGAAGTTTTTCAAGTATAAGTGAAAAATTTTCATAACTTGGTAGCAAACCTGCGCCACTTAAACAAACTAGCATTTTCTTTTGTTTTTGATAAGTAACAGAGAGACTACCAATTTCTGTAGATACTTCAAACCTCTTCATAAAGAAATCCACTCATTCTATATAATGAATTATTAAAAATCCTTATCCTTTATTTTATCACGTTCCAAGGATTTTCACAAGTTGGATAAATCTCATCTTACGGAGCTACTACTTCTTCAAAAAATTGGGTAACTTCTCAAAGTAACTTCCACTTGCCTAACCAAAGTGGAAATTAGTCTA
>CAUUIG010000072.1:0-9183 GCA_963545095.1 uncultured Streptococcus sp. | reverse complement strand
TTTTTTCTTCTACTAGTATAACAAAAAAAGGGAAGAAGGCAAACTTCCCTGTTTATACTAAATGAAAATCAAAGAGCAAACTAGCCGCAGGTTGCTCAAAGCACTGCTTTGAGGTTGTGGATAGAACTGACGAAGTCAGTAACCATACCTACTGCAAGACGACGTTGACGCGGTTTGAAGAGATTTTCGAAGAGTATTAGTCATTTTCTTGATTTTCTTCCCAGTCATGGTAGGCAGCGTAAAGCTGGCTTTTATTCCACTGGTAAATCTTAGCGACTTCCTTAATGGCTTGATTTTTCTTCATACCTTGCTGGATTCGGTCTTGAATTTCTAAGAACAAGACTTCCTCGTCTTTTTCCTCCACATCCTGACTGGCACCTTCCACGATGAGAAGGCATTCACCCTTGAGAGGCGTTTCAGCGATACTTTCCAGCAATTCAGAGATTTTTCCTCGTTGGTATTCTTCGTAAATCTTTGTCAATTCTCTAACCAAGACGACCGAGCGGTCACCGTAAACTTCTAGCATATTTTCTAACGTATCTGCCACACGATGGGGGGATTCATAGAAAATCTGGGTTTCTGGATAGTCTTTTTTCAAGTCAAAAAATTGCTTTTGCTGGCCTGATTTTCTAGGTAAAAAGCCGTAAAAGATATGTGGCTGTGGCGCTAAACCGCTAGCAATCAAGGCAGAAATTCCTGCAGAGGCACCTGGAACAGTGACAACTGCAATTTCTTCCTCAATAGCTGCTTTAACCAAATCATGCCCAGGGTCTGAAATGCTAGGCAGACCTGCATCTGATACCTGAGCAACACTTTGCCCTGCTTTCAGGAAATCAATCAAATCAGGAATCTTTTCCTTGGCATTGTGCTCATGAAAACTGATCTGCTTGGTAGAAATGTCAAAATGCTTGAGCAAAAGCCCTGTATTGCGTGTGTCCTCAGCCGCAACACAGTCCACTTCTTTCAAGGTCTGGATGGCTCGAAAGGTCATATCATCTAGATTGCCAATCGGCGTTGCCACTAGATACAGCTTGCCATAGGGAGACTGCCCCTTAAAACTTTTTTGAATCTGCATGCTTACTCCCTGTATAACAACTCGTCACAGAACATACATTCCTCGTCCTGCTCTCGACGTTGTCCATAAAAATCATTACACACGTGAAAACCATCTTTATAAATCCGACGGACACTTTCACGAACATGCTTGGCCTTAACGGGAGCGTCTGCTTCTACCTCGCCCAAGCGTTCTCGCAACTTAGAATTTTCCAAACGAAGAGCTGTATTTTCCTCTACCAGGCTCTTGAGATTTTTCTTGATGGCTTCCACATCGGCCAAGGTTACCAATAACTGTTCGGAGAAATCATCCAGCGCGTCAAATAATTCTTTTTTGTCCATAAAACAGCCCTTTCCTTTCTTTATCATTCATTTTTGAGTTTATATTTCTTTCAAGACCAGATATTCCATGGCATTTTGAAAGCTGACATTAGCCTGCCACATTTTTCTAGCTTCTAGCAAATCTTGTAGAATCGCCCGCACTCTTGCTTGTAGGAGATCTTGTCCACAGAGGACTTCAAGAATCCGTAAAACCTGATCTTGTTTTTCCTTGTCATCTGCCATGCTAGCTAATTTAGCAACTTGCAAATAACTTTCTTTTTTCTTAGCTACTAACCAAGTCAGCAGGCGTTCACTTTCATCAACCAAGTTCCAAAAACTTGCCTGATTCGCCAACTTTTCTCCTTCAGCTCGCGATTGACTAAACTGAGCTAAAAGAGTCGCTTTTTTCTTAACCAGCCCCAGTTGTTCTAAGAGCAAGATGAGTTGTTCTTCTTGCTTTTTAAAATGGAAAATCTGGGCCCGACTTCGGATGGTAGGTAAAATCTTTTCTTCATCGCTGGTCAAGAAGAAAATATAAACCTCACTCTGGGGTTCTTCGATGACCTTGAGCAGAGAATTAGCTGCGTTGGGATGCATCTTCTCAGCTTGCTCGATAATAAAAACCTGTTGTTGGCTCTCAATCCCTGCTTGAGAAAACTGACCCACCAATTCTCGAATGCGTTCTGTCTTAATGATCTGATTGACTGGTTTAATCAAGGTGATATCGGGAAATTCTCCCTGTTCAATCAACTTACAATTCCGGCATTTCTCACATGGTAAAACGTCTACTTTATCCGTACAGAAGAGGCTCTTAGCCAAAAATTGCGCCATTTCCAAGCTTCCAAAGAAACCTGAAAAGAGATAGGCATGATTGAGCTGATTTTGTTCTAGGATACGGACAAAGCGGTCAAACTGGGCTGGTTGCCAAGCCTTTAGTTGATCTTGTTTCATTTTGGCAAGCCCATTCTATCAAACAAGACAGCCTTGGTAGTTTCCACAACTTGCTCCAAAGGAAGACTCGCATCAATCTTGACAATGCGATTTCCTTCTTTGTCCAGAAGAGAAAGGTAGCCTTGACGAACTTTTTTGTGCAAGTCCAACCCTTCCAAGTCCAAACGATTGACCTCGCGGTCACTATTAGCAGCAATGCGAGCCAGTCCCTCTTCCACCTCAATGTCAAAATAGAGTGTCAAATCGGGTTTAAGGCCATCTGTCGCAAACTGATTAAGCCAGTCAATGGCGTCAATATCCAATCCACGACCAAATCCCTGATAGGCAAGAGAACTATCGATGAAGCGGTCCATAATGACCAACTCACCAGCTTCAAGTGCTGGAAGAACTTTTTCCACCAAGTGCTGCCTGCGACTGGCGATATAGAGAAGAAGTTCTGTCTTCGCATCCATCTGAGTATGACTTGGGTCCAAAATCACTTGACGAATCTTCTCCCCAATCAAGACTCCGCCAGGTTCACGGGTCGTCAGCACCTCTACTCCTTTTTTCTCTAAAATTGGGAGCAGAGCCTCTAAAACACTGGTCTTACCTGCTCCCTCTGGTCCCTCAAGAGAGACTAAAAATCCTTTTGACATATCTAACTCATTTCTTTTTTACTACTTCTATTCTATCAAAAAAATAGGGGTTTGTGACAATCTTTTTGTTTTCTCATTTCATACTCAATGAAAATCAAAGAGCAAACTAGGAAGCTAGTCGCAGGTTGCTCAAAACATTGTTTTGAGGTTGCAGATGGAAGCTGACGCAGTTTGAAGAGATTTTCGAAGAGTATCAACCACCATAAAAGAGGCAGACAAAGCCACCTCTTATTTACCTAATTCTTGTGTTCGTTTGTAGGCTTGATGAACTGCATCCATGACTGTTCCTCGAAAAGCATGTGCTTCTAGGCTTGCTACACCAGCGATAGTCGAACCGCCTGGGCTACAAACTTGGTCTTTTAAGATTCCAGGATGTTGCTGACTTTCAAGAACCAATTGCCCAGCTCCTACCACAGTTTGGGCTGCCATTTTCAGTGCTATTTCTCGTGGCAATCCTGTCTGAACACCCGCATCTGCCAAAGCCTCAATAAAGAGATAGACAAAAGCTGGGGCACAGCCTGCAAGACCTGTCGCTGCATCGATTAAGCCTTCCCCAAGTTCAACCAAGAGACCAGTCTTGGCTAACAGCTGGCAAAAGAGTTCACTGTCCTCAGCCCTGCAATTAGGGGACAAGGCATAACTAATCACTCCTTGACCAATAGAAGCAGGGGTATTTGGCATCATTCGAATAATTCTGTGTTGGCTTGGTAAGAGACTAGCGAGTTTTTCCAAGGTCAATCCAGCTGCCATAGAAATAAAAAGAAGACTTTCTCGTTTTTCAAGGATAGTCTGGTATTGAGAAAGCAAGTCTGAGAACTGTGCAGGCTTTACTCCTAGAAAAATCACATCTGCTTCTGCGAAAATTTCTTCGTTGCTGGAAGCCTGACCACCAAAGTCTGCAATGAAAGCATCCACCTTGGCTTGACTACGATTGGCAAGAAGAAGGTCATCACCCGTCTTAGCATGTAAAACAGCCTTGGCCAAGCTAGCACCCATATTTCCCAAACCGATAAATCCAATCTTCATCTCTTACTCCCTTATCTGCCCGTCACCAGTAACTACATACTTGTAACTAGTTAATTCTTTTAAGCCCATTGGACCACGCGCGTGCAATTTCTGAGTAGAAATCCCCATTTCACAACCAAGACCAAATTGGCCTCCATCTGTGAAACGAGTTGAAGCATTGACATAAACCGCTGCAGAGTCTACTTGATCTGTAAAGTAAGCTGCAGCCTCAGCATTTTCAGTCACAATGGCATCCGAATGATGAGTACTGTGTGCTTCAATATGCTCGACAGCTTCCTCAAGACTAGAAACTACTTTAACAGCTAGGACATAATCTAAAAACTCGGTATCAAAGTCTTGGGCCTCAGCTGCTTGGCCAGATACAAACTGACTTGCTTTACTATCCAAGCGGAATTGAATTGGTTCCAACCCAGCTTCTTTACGCTCCACAACCAGAACTTGCTCTAAACGAGGAAGGAAACTAGCAGCTATATCTTCATGTACAAGCAAAACCTCCATAGCATTGCAGACAGAAGGACGACTAGTTTTGGCATTGTTGATGATAGACAAGGCCTTATCTTCTTCTGCACCCTTATCGACATAAACATGGACAATCCCTGTCCCGGTCTCGATAACAGGTACGATAGCATTCTCAACCACGGCATTAATCAAGCCAGCTCCTCCACGAGGAATAAGGAGATCTAGATAGCCCTTGGCCTTCATCATAGCATAACTACTTTCACGGCTGGTATCTTCCACTAGTTGAATCACATCTGGATGAATGGTCGTCGTCTCCAAGCCCTCCTTCAAGGCTGTGACAATGGCATGGGCAGTTTGATAGGCATCCTTCCCACTACGAAGAACAACCGCATTTCCACTCTTGAGAGCCAAAGCAGCCGCATCAGACGTCACATTTGGACGACTTTCATAGATAATACCGATAACACCCATAGCCACACGTTTTTTGGTGATAACCAAACCATTTTCAAGATGATTGGTTTCTAAAACTTCACCGATTGGATCTGGTAAAGAAACCACTTCACGAATCCCAGTTGCCATCGCTTCTATACGACTTGCATCCAAATAAAGACGATCCAGCATCACATCTGAGATTTTACCTTTGGCCGCTTCCATATCGAGGGCATTGGCCGCTAAAATCTCCTCAGTAGCTGCTAATAAGTGATCAGCCATGGCTAACAAGGCTTGGTTTTTCACCTCTTCACCAGCTGTGTTGATCGATTTTTTAACAGACTGTACCTGTTCAAATTGTTCTTGTGTACTTACCATAGTTTACCTCTAAAATTCTGTAAAGAGTAGTTGGATTTCAGGAGTAATGGAAATCCAGTCATCACGGTGAATCAAGACACCCTTGGCTTTTTGAGAACGCAACATATCCTCCAAAGCAGATGCTCCAAATTGCACGCGTCCTTTTCCAAGTGATTTTCCACTTTCCTTGTCAAATACTGTCACGATATCACCGTAAGAAAAGGCTCCTTCTGCGTCAACAATACCAGATAATAGAAGACTCTTTCCATGTTGAGAGAGAGCTTCAGCAGCCCCTTTATCAACCCAAATAGAACCTTGGCTCTGAGCATAAAAAGCCAGCCATTGTTTCTGGGTACGAAGTCCCTTTTCTTGAGCAACAAAGTAGGAACCATCCTTGGTCTTCTCCGCTGCCTCAATCATGGCATCTGACTTCAATGATGAACAGATATAAACAGGAACTCCTGATTCTGTCGCGATCGTAGCTGCTTTAATCTTAGTCAACATACCACCTGTCCCATTAGACGAACCTGCTCCACCAGCCATATTAATAATCTCATGATTGATGGTCTCAATTTTCTCCAAGCGTTTGGCTCTTGGGTCTGAATTAGGATTTCCAGTATAAAGACCGTCCACATCTGTCAAGAGAACCAAAAGGTCTGCTTGGACCATAGCCGCCACCTGTGCACTAAGAGTGTCATTGTCCCCAACCTTAAGCTCATCAATAACAACACTATCATTCTCATTAATGATAGGAATCGCCCCACGGCTAAGTAGAACTGACAAAGCTTGATGGGCATTTTTATAACGACGTTTATCCACAAAGTCGTCCTGGGTCAGCAAGATTTGTGCAGAAACGATTTGGCGCAAGAGAAGATTGGTTGTGTATTCTTCCAACAAAAGCCCTTGCCCTACCGCTGCTGAAGCCTGCTTATCAGCAATTTTAGTCGGACGCTTTTTAAATCCTAAGGCTCCAAAACCAGCCGCAATGGCACCTGACGACACCAAAATCAATTCATGACCAGCCTCGTGCAACATCGCCAACTGTTGGGTAATAGCCTTTACTTTACTACGTGATAAACTTCCATCCTCATTCGTCAGAGAAGAAGTCCCCACCTTAAAGACAATCCGTTTGTATTTCATAGTCTCACTCCGATTCTTCATATTTATCCATTATAACATGAATGGCAGGAAATAGAAAAGAGTTGATAGGAAAAAGGTCGAGACAAGCTATCTCAACCTTTTATCAAATCTAATTCTTTCTCAATCTCTCCAATGTTTCCTTAAATATCTCTGGGATATCTGCTGTAAATTCCAAGGTCTCACCTGTTCTCGGATGGGTAAATCCTAGAGTCTTGGCATGAAGAAATTGTCCATGTCCCTTAAGTGTCTTACGCGGACCATAGACCTCATCTCCGGCGACTGGATGACCAATGTAAGCCATGTGAACTCGAATCTGATGGGTGCGGCCTGTCTCCAGCTGCAACTCCACTAAGCTATAAGCACCAAAGCGTTCCAAGACGTGGAAACGAGTCACTGCAGGCTTCCCTTTCGCAGTCACAGCCTGTTTCTTACGATCTTTTTCACTACGGCCAATCGGAGCTTCAATCACACCACGATCATTAGGCAGATTTCCATGAACAATCGCCCAATATTTGCGAAGAGACTTTTTATCCTTGAGTTCTTGAGCAAGTGCTAGATGCGCCTCATCGTTTTTAGCAATCATGAGAAGGCCTGATGTATCCTTATCAATACGATGAACAATTCCTGGACGTATAACCCCATTGATACCCGACAAATCCTTAATATGATACATAAGGGCATTTACCAGAGTTCCACTAGTATGACCAGCACTCGGATGCACAACCATCCCCTGAGGTTTGTTAACGACGGCCACATCCTCATCTTGGTAGATGATTTCTAGCGGAAGATTCTCAGCTACATACTCTAAAACCTCTGGTTCTGGCACATGGTAAGTGACGATATCACCCTCTTGGACAGTGTATTTAGCTTTCTTGACTTGGCCATTGACCAAGACCTGACCTGATTTGATTTGTTCATTCGCGAGACTGCGTGATAATTCTGTCAAATCTGACAAAGCCTTATCTAAACGCAGGCCACCAGTTTCAATTTTAATTTCCATTTATTTCCTCTTTTAACATTGCAATCAATAAAATAATCACTCCAACAGTCAGATAGCTATCTGCCACATTGAAAATTGCAAAATTGATAAAGTCAAGGTGGAACATATCCACAACAAAGCCCTGACTGATCCTGTCAATAAAGTTTCCAAGACCACCTGCGATTATCAAAGTCAAGCCCAAGACCATCCAGAATGAGTCCTCCATGTGTTTATGTAGATACCAAATGGCACCTACCATAACGACCAGCGTAATGATAGCAAATAACCACTGCTGGTCTTGTAGCATTGAAAAGGCAGCACCTCTATTTTGCAGGTAGGTCAAGCTAACGAAATTGGGAATCCAAGAGCGCACTTCACCCAGTGGAATCTGCTGGACGATATAGGATTTGACTAACTGATCCAGCCCAATCAAAAGCAGTACAAGGACTGCCACTATTCCTCTTTTTTTCATGATTTCCTCTTTTGATTAAAATATTCTTGCATGACTTCTACGAAAAGAGTCCCAGCTTGACTGAGCGCCACTTCCTCACGTTTAACATAGACCATATGATTATCTAGGTTATCCTTGAGACGAATAACTGTGATGCCATTAACACTATCACTATCTAAAAATCCAGAACCTGTCGCATAAGCGTCCGTCCGCTCCAAAATACCATTCAAGGTAGCACGGTCTGTCACATTGAACATCTGTGAGCTAGCGCTGGTATCAACAAAGTTCTCTGAATAATAAAGGTACTCGTCTTTCTCTTGAGTGAAACGAACCGTTGGTAGATCCGCTAAATCCTCCATGACCAATTCCTCTTTCTGAGCCAAAGGATGCCCTTCACGGAGATAAATATGAGTATGGAAGGGAATCAATTCAATGACCTCAAGACCCAGCTTTTCAACCCGTTGCATAATACCCTTTTTATTTTGATTGTTGAGGTAGATAATCCCAATCTCACTGTGCCCCTGAGATACTTCATCAAGTATTTGAACTGTAGTAGACTCAAAAATACGGAAATTTTTGTAATCAGGATAGCGCTCTGAGAATGCCGTAATGGTTGGTGGCAAGAAGTCATAGTGCTGACTAGCAATGGAAAATTCATCCTTTTCTTCCTCAGGATTGGAATACTGATTTTGAAAAATATCAAATCCTTTAACCAATTCTTGCGCTTTTTCGTAAAATTCCATACCACGACGGGTCAAGAAAGTCCCTGAGCTGGTTCGACGGAAAATCTTAAAGCCCAACTCTTTTTCCAAATCACGAACAGAAATGGACAGACTCGGTTGACTAACATACATCTTTTCAGCAGCTTCACGAAAAGTACCGCTATTCGCAATAGCCACAACATAGCGTAATTGTTGAATGTTCATCTTCTACCTCCAACTTCTTTATCTTTTTATTATACCATATTTTAGAAGTTTTCCAAAAAGGAAAAAAGTCTGGAAATTTTCAAATTCCAATGAAGAGTCTAACAACCCAATACAAGAATTAGAATAATGTCTTTTTCAGTCCTCATTTTGGTTCAAACAAATAAAAACAGCAAATCTTTTTGATTTACCGTTTATAATATGATGCAAATTCAATTCCCATAATATGGGTACCAAACCAAAAAAATAGACTCTCCAAAATCTCGGAAAGCCTTATTTTATGCTAGTTCTAGCTTCCTCGCCTTTACATTTCAAGGCTCGGGATAAAAAGGTTCACTGGACCTTTTTATTTAGCGATTGGGTAAACAGAAACTTGTTTTTTATCGCGTCCTTTACGTTCAAAGCGTACTACGCCTTCAACTTTAGCGAACAAAGTATCGTCTCCACCACGTCCAACGT
>CAUUIG010000071.1:0-9217 GCA_963545095.1 uncultured Streptococcus sp. | reverse complement strand
TCTGTAAATCCTACGTTCTTGATAAAGCGAATAGGCTGGTCACTGAGACAGGTCTTAGCATCCAAACCACTCGGATTCATATGGGCAATCATCTCAGCCCGATTAACCAAGATTTCTAGTACATCATGAGGCAGATCAGCCTCATAGTAGTCAAATACCGCACGAATAGCCGCTATGCTGATAGCAGCTGACGAACCCATTCCCCGTTTTTCAGGGATAGCCGAGTCAATCTCACAGCGAATGCAGGCTTCTTTGATATTCAAATACTCCAGAGAAGCATAAACTGCCATAGACAAAGTATCCTCCTCATAGAGGCGCCAAGGACTCGCTGCAGGAACTACCTTACAAGTCACCTCTACCTCCAAAAGAGGCAGGGAAATGGCAGGATAACCGTAAACGACCGCATGCTCCCCTATTAAAATAATCTTACTATGTGCCTGACCGACACCAACTTTTTTTGTCATTTTTTCCTTTTGCTAGACGAAAAAGCCGTCTCATACTCAATGAAAATCAAAAAGCAAACTAGGAAGCTAGCCGCAAGCTGTACTTGAGTACGGTAAGGCGACGCTGACGTGGTTTGAATTTGATTTTCGAAGAGTATTATTTTTTCCTACAAGTATTTATTCTCTCCTATCTATTTTATTATATTTTCACAAAAAAAGCGATTGTTTCCATTCACAATCGCTTCTTTCATTATTGAACCCATTCGCCATTATAGTTGACGTAGTAGCCATCTACAGTGGTATTCACTGCCAAAGCACCTGAGCTATAAGCATAGTACCATTTGCCATTGACCTGGAACCAGCCTGTCGTCATATCACCATTTTTATTATCTAAGTAATACCATGTTAATCCATCTTGATACCAACCAGTTGTCATAGCTCCTGATGAACGGAGGTAGTACCAACGGTTACCAACATATACCCAACCTGTCTTCATATCTCCATTTTCAGCATCTAGATAATACCAAGTTGAACCATTTTGATACCAACCAGTTGTCATAGCTCCTGATGAACGAAGATAGTACCAACGGTTACCAACATATACCCAACCTGTCTTCATATCACCATTTTTATTATCTAAGTAATACCATGTTGATCCATCTTGATACCAACCAGTTGCCATAGCTCCTGATGAACGGAGATAGTACCATTTATTGCCAAGTTGTTTCCAACCAGTTTGCATGATACCAGTTTCTGAATCTAGATAGTACCAAGCTGAACCATCATTTATCCAACCTACACGTCTTTCACCACCAAGATTCTTATTCCCAGAATCTCCTGTTTTTGCTAGGTAATACCAGTTAGATTGATCATAAAGCCAACCTGTCTTTAAAGAATGATCTTGATCAAAGTAGTAGTATGCTAATTTAAGAACTTCGGGACCTTCCCAGCCTTCACCATATTTTTTCCCAACGGTTAAGGAATCTTTTAGCTCTACTTCTTGCCAACCAACAAACTCTTGTAGCACTCCATTTTTGTCAAAGTAGTACCATTCTGGCATTGGGGAACCTTCTAATCTTATGCCATTAGGGTAAGGACCAATTGTATATCCTTTAACTGGCATTGGAATGTACTGCCAACCAACAACCATTTCGCCATTATAATCAAAATAATAGGTCTTGCCATCAATCACTCGCCAGTCCGTTTCTTTGATGTCACCCTTCTTGTAGTAGGTTCTTCCGTTTTCTTGTACAAAATGCCATCCTTCAGAATCATCTGCAAATACTACATTTGTAGCTAGAAAACCAAAGAATATTGCTACTAATCCAACTTGAATAGTTTTTTTCAAAAGTTTCATGTATATACCCTCCAATATTAAATCCACTCACCAGATGAGGCGAAATTATAAACTTTACCATCGATAGTTTGGCTACCTGTAACCATTGCTCCAGAGGAATTGAGATAATACCAGTTTCCTCCTACTTTTATCCAACCTGTTTTCATGTCTCCATTAGTAGGATCTAGATAGTACCATGTTGAACCATCTTTATACCATCCAGTCTTCATATCACCATTTTCCACACCACGAAATTCTTACTCTACATAAGCTGATGTAGAGTAAGGATATTGTAAAGTATTTTTTACCTTAACTAAATCATTGTTACCAATAATGGCTTCTGACTGATTTGTATAATATTGACCATAAGTCGGTGAAACATCGGGAAGTGAAAAATTATTAGTTCCTGGACTCTCTTGTAATGTTTCACTTACCTCATACTCCTCGCCTGTACTTGAAATAACAGTCAAAGCAGATACTGTCGGTAGCTGACTAGCTAACAAAGTACTAGCAACAATTGAAATACCCAATTTTTTATAAAAGGTTTCTTTCATTATTTTATCCTCCTAAAAAACTTATAATACATTTATTCGTTCCTGTCAATACCAAAAAAAAACATCCCTTTCTCCATTTGAAAAAAGCAGTTACAAAACTGCAACTGCTTTTCTATTCTTGCATGGTGTAACCGACACCACGAACGGTTTTAATGTAGCTTTTCTGACCTTTTACATCAAGCTTGCTACGTAGATAACGGATATAGACATCCACGATATTGGTCTCTGTCGCACTTTCATACTTCCAGACACTTTCCAACAACTGCTCACGAGTCAGAACTTTCTTGCTTCCCATAAGAGTAGCCAAAAGATCATACTCACGACGAGTCAGAGCAATCATCTCCTCGCCACGATAAACGGTATGATGCTCTACATCCATACGCAGATTGCGGTAAGACGTTGGAACCTTCATCTGACTACAGTGTTGATCGATAAAGTCCCGACCTCGGAAAATCGCTGAAATACGAGCTACCAAATTATCAATAAGAACTGGCTTATAGATGTACGAAACGGCAAAGCGTTGGATTGCCTCAAGCTGATCTTGCAATTCTTCACGATGGTCCAAGACCATGATGACTGAAGCTGGCTTAGTCCGACTCAGCTTATCTGCAAAATCCTGAGCTGTCATATCCCCCAGTTGAGCATTCAATAAAATCAAGTCATAGTCTGTCTGAAGAGCCATGGAGAGGGCTTTTTGCCCCTCCTCAACCTGATCAACTCGGTATTGCTCTTTTTGGAGTTCCAAACTTAAAAAATGAGCTAGATTTCGTTCTTTCTCAAGTAATAAAATCCGTTTCCCCATGGCAGACCTACTTATTTTTCGTCATACCAAGAGTAGTGGAATGTTCCTTCTTTGTCTTTACGTTGGTAAGTGTGGGCACCAAAGTAGTCACGTTGCGCTTGGATCAAGTTAGCTGGAAGGTCAGCTGAACGGTAGCTATCAAAGTAAGTAATAGCTGCTGAGAAAGTTGGGACTGGTACACCAGCTTGAACAGCAAGAGCTACGATGTCACGCACTGCTTGTTGGTACTTAGCAGTAACATCCAAGAAGTACTCATCCAAAAGAAGGTTAGCAAGGTCTGCATCACGGTTGTAAGCATCTGTAATCTTTTGCAAGAAACGAGAACGGATGATACAGCCATCACGCCAGATAGATGCGATGTCCGCAAATGGCAAGTTCCAGTTGTTTTCTTTAGAAGCTACACGCAATTGAGCAAAACCTTGTGCGTATGAAATGATTTTTGAGAAGTAAAGGGCTTGACGGATTTTTTCAATCAACTCAGCCTTGTCTCCTTCAAATTTGAAGGCAGCTGGTTTTGGAAGAACCTTGCTAGCATGCACACGTTCTTCTTTGTAAGTTGAAATGTAACGTGCAAATACTGACTCAGTGATGAGTGACAATGGCACACCAAGGTCAAGTGATGATTGGCTAGTCCATTTACCAGTTCCCTTGTTACCTGCAGTATCAAGGATGTAGTCTACGATTGGTCCAGCTTGACCTTCATCGTCTTTACGGCTCAAGATATCAGCTGTGATTTCGATCAAGTAGCTGTCCAATTCACCCTTGTTCCACTCAGTAAAGATTTCAGCCATGTCTTCTGCAGAAAGACCTAGCAAGTGTTGCATCAAGTCATAGCTTTCTGCGATCAATTGCATATCACCATACTCGATACCGTTATGGACCATCTTCACGTAGTGACCAGCTCCATCAGAACCGATGTAAGTCACACATGGTTTGCCATCTTCTGGTGCTTTAGCTGAGATTTCTTCAAGAACATCCGCAACCAATTCATATGCTTCTTTTTGTCCACCAGGCATGATAGAAGGACCTTCAAGGGCACCTTTTTCACCACCAGAAACCCCAGTACCGATAAAGTTGATACCTGAGTTTGCCAATTCTTCATTACGACGGATTGTATCTTTGTAGAAAGTGTTTCCGCCATCAATCAAGATATCACCTTTGTCAAGGTGTGGAAGAAGGGCTTGAATTGTAGCATCTGTACCAGGTCCAGCTTGAACCATGAGCATGATACGGCGAGGTTTTTCGATTGAGTTTACAAAACTTTCAACATCATAGCTTGGTACAAAGTTCTTTTCAGGATGGCAAGCAATTACATCTTCAGTTTTTTCTTTACTACGGTTGTAAATAGCAACTGTGTAACCACGAGATTCAATATTAAGGGCAAGGTTACGACCCATTACGGCCATACCTACGACACCAAAGTTAGCTTTTGTCATTTGACACTCCTCTTGTTTGATTTGTTTTATTTTATCATTTTTACTTTTGAAAAGAAAGAATTTTGTAACGACTGCTTAGTAGTCCAAGTCATCCGCATGACCAGCGCCATTTCCGACAAAGTAGCCTGTCTTACAGTTAAGGGTAAAGAGATAGGTTCCATCTGGCTTGTAGAGGTTGTAATAACCATTGCCATTAACGATATTGACACGTTCAAGGATATATTGGTTACCAGTGATGTAGCCACGTGAACGTGAAGTCGCTAGAATTTGTTCCAAGACACCATCCGCAAAATCCCAGGCAGAGTTGTTACTATCATCAATAGCAGACTGATTATAGGCAACACGACTAGCACTTCTTTGAACAGCAACCCCTGCACTCGAGAGACCCATATTGACTTCACTACGAGAACTTCTAGTTTCATTTGAGGCAGCATTTGAACTACTTGGTTTTGGCTCACTTGTCGTATTTGAGCTTGCTTGACTAGAGCTTGAGCTACTAGTTTCACTTGAACTTGAACTAGACGTACTTGTTTGCTGGCTCTTACCAAGGCTGATAGCCTTATCTAGCACTTTATCAAGCTCCGTATTTCCAGTTTTAATATCTGTAAATTTAGCATCCGATTTGGCTTTGGCATTGGTATCCAAAACACCATCCACAATAGCTGGTTTTTCAAATTGTGCATTGACATCTTGAATGGCCTTAATTTGCGTTGCTAGACTATCATATTTCGATTTAGCAAGCGTATATTCACGACTACCTTCCAGCTTATCAAGTAAGGTCTTGAGTTGACTTAGTTTATCAAACTGGCTATTTTTCAAAGCCGTTTTATTGCTGTCTGTGTAGAAGGCGTCATATAAATTATTAAATTCTCCCGCTTCTGCCTGCGAGTTTGTGGTTGATTGAGAAGTCTGGATTTCCTTGGTCGAACGAGCTACTTGGCGATAAACATAATAACCAGTTCCAAGGATAAGAACTACTAAGGCTGCTAGAATACCGTAAATCAGCCATTTCTTCTTACTTTTTCCATCTTCACTATCCGTTACTCGAGAAAATGTTGGAACTTCTTCCTCTCCAAACAATTGTACTTCTTCAGTATCAAATTCTTCGGCAAGAGGAGCTTCTGAAACACATGTTAATTCTACATCATCAAACTGACTCAATTCATCTTCAGGAGCTGGAGAAGTTACTCCTGTTTCCTCACGGAGCTCTTGAAGCAAATTATCCAGAGTCTGAGTCTCCTCTATCTCTTCTACCTCTTCTTTTTCAACTAAATCATCCTTGCTAAACTGACGCGTTTCAAACTTATCTGCCTCAATTTCTTCTTTATGTTGCTTCACATACTTGTCTAAGATAGAATCTCCAGGCAATACACCTGCTTCCACCTCTTCATTTTTTCGCATAGCTTGTCCAACCGTTAGCTCTTTGGCATCATCAAAATCAAATTGCGGTTCTTGATCTTCATTTTTATGACGATTCCGTCTTTTCTTAGTCATGAGTTTACCTTTCTACTTTACTTCTTGGCGTTTGACACGTTGCCCAAAATATTGATACAGATCGACTTTCAAGGTTCCGTTGTATAACTTACGCTTCTTGTCTGCTTGACTACCGTACTTGGTCTCAAAGGATTCATCACTAGTTAGGATAAACTTGCTCCAAGTTTTCAGCGGTTCAAATACCTGTCCCATTTCAGCATATAACTTGGTAACACCTTCATCATCTGACAAACGTTCTCCATAAGGCGGATTAGAGATGATCACTCCATTGATTTTATCGGAACGCAAATCCTGCACGCGCATCTGCTTAAAGGTAATATCTCCTGCAACCCCTGCTGCCTGAGCATTGGCCTTAGCAATTTCCACCATACGTGCATCAATGTCACAGCCCATGATATCCAGTTCCAGTTCACGATCCACTTTCTTAGCTGCTTCTGTACGCACTTCTTGGATCAAGCGATCGCTGATCCAGTTCCATTCCTCAAAGGCAAAGGAGCGACGAAGACCAGGAGCCATCTTTCTAGCAATCATAACTGCCTCGATACAGAAGGTTCCTGAACCACAGGTCGGATCAATCAAAGGTTTGTCTGGATACCAATTAGAAAGTTGCAAAATGGCTGCCGCCATGTTTTCCTTGATCGGAGCCCCACCTTTTTCCGTACGATAGCCACGTTTAAAAAGGCTAGACCCTGTCGTATCAATCATGACAGTTGCCGCATCTTTGAGAATAGAGACCTCAATTTTAAACTCTGGTCCATTCTCCATCAGAGGAACACCTTCTGGACGAGCATAGTGCTTCTGCAATTTCTTAACGACAGCCTTCTTTGAAATAGCCTGCACACTTGGCTCATTGTGAAGTTTAGATTTAACACATTTGGCTTTTGAAATCGGGAATCGAGCTCCAAGTGGTAAATAGTTTTCCCAATCTAGGGCAAATACTCCCTGAAACAGCTCCTCAAAAGTCTTAGCAGGGAATGTTCCTACAATAATCTTGATACGGTCTGCTGCCCGAAGCCAGAGGTTAGTTTCGATGATAGCTCTTGCATCTCCTTGAAAACAAACACGACCGTTTTCAACCTGACAATCATAGCCCAACTCTCTCACTTCTCGTCCCACAACAGCTTCAAGACCCGCTGCAGCAGTAGCGATTAAATTAAATTCTTTTTTCATTTTCAGTCTTATAAGACCTTTCTATATGTCCACTTTAAAAAATGAGGTTGAGAAAATTTCTCAGCCCCAACCTATATGCAATTTTCTATAAGCCATGTTTTGTTCCAGAAGTGACTAGGACCACTTCCTTCGATAATCATCTGTCTACCACTAACAGCATAGAGCTGATAGCAGTCAGAGTACTACGTTCGTTTCCGTGCACTCCATGCCCCGACCAAAATTTGGGTTGCTAGCTTGAGGGGTTTACCGCGTTCCACTCTCTCCGTTTCCAGAAAGACTCCGTCACTGTGGCACTTTCAAGCCTACTCTGACCTATCCAAAGACTTAGCCATTTCAACTGCCGTAACGATTTCTCGTCCCTAGGCTTATGGTTTCGCCTAGCACAAACACTACAGGCATCACAGCCTGTGCTAGCATGGACTTTCCTCATGAAAAGAAATTCTCTTCATGCGATTATCCAAAAATTGCATTTTTCAAATAAGCTCTTATAAATCAGAGTTATCTAAAATTTGTTTACCAAATACTTCTTTTTCGAGACGATTCAAGCGTTTCAAAATATCAAAATTCGTCATAGAACTTGTAGTCGCCACTTCAATAGACTCTGATTGAACTGGTGAGGATTTCGGTTTACGAGCTAATTCTTCTTTCAACTCAGCAATTTCTTGACGGAGAGACTTGACTAGGGCAGCATAAGTTTCATAGTCCTTGATGACATCGTCCAAAAATTCATCAACTTCAACCTTACTATACCCACGAACTTCACGTCCAAACTCTTGCTCAAAAATATCTTTTGCTGAAAAAATAATACCTGCCATCTCTCTCTCCATTCTCAATTTCTAATAGTATTATTATATAAAAAAAGGCAAACAAAAATCAAGGTCAAAGGCTTACTTTTCAGAAAAATTTTCTACCAGCTCATTTAAGTCTTCAAAGGTTAGCCTTTTTATACGATAGCCTTCCTGATTTGTCATCAGCTTGTCCATAAATTTTAATTTGGTCTCATTTTCTGGGTCATAGAAAAAATAGGCTAAATCAGTATTTTCCAGTAAAAATCGTTGGTAATCACGTAGTTGCCCCTTGTTTTCATACTTGGGATAGGCATATTTAACAAAATCTACTTGCTTGAATTGGCTAAGTTTAAGCTGATTCGCTTCATTCCAATTTTCCCCGTGCGTTTCAAAATCAAAAATAGTCGCTAGGCTGAAATCATACTCATCTTTCATTTCATTTGCGACATCAAGAACCCAGGATTCAAATCCCAAGCTCCCAGTAAAGACCAGCCATTTAAGCCCCTCTTCTGCTAAGTTTTCTAAATCTCTTCTAATCGCTTTCTTTATAATTTTTAACCTGATATCTTTTTCGTTAAAGACACCCAAATCAAAGCTAGAATAGCCCATAATCAAAGCTCTAGTCATTTTTACACCTTTCTTTATATTTTATGGTATAATAGAGTGATGTTATTGTACCAATAAGGAGAAATATGGTCAACTATCCTCATAAAATTTCATCAAAAAAAAGCCAAACATCTATTTCTCAACCAAAAAATTTCGCAAATCGAGGAATGACTTTTGAAAAGATGATTAACGCTACCAACGACTACTATCTGACACATGGCATGGCAGTTATCCACAAAAAACCGACGCCTGTTCAGATCGTTCGAGTAGACTATCCTCAACGTAGTCGAGCCAAAATTGTAGAGGCCTATTTTAGACAAGCTTCCACAACAGATTACTCTGGCGTGTATAGAGGACATTACATTGACTTTGAAGCCAAGGAAACACGACAAAAAAATGCTATTCCACTAAAAAACTTCCATCTTCATCAGATTCAACATATGGAACAAGTTCTGGAACAGCAGGGCATTTGCTTCGTTCTACTTCATTTTTCTTCTCAACAAGAAACTTACTTGTTACCGGCACTTGATTTGATTCGTTTTTATCATCAAGATAAGGGTCAAAAATCAATGCCACTTGGATATATTC
>CAUUIG010000070.1:0-9231 GCA_963545095.1 uncultured Streptococcus sp. | reverse complement strand
TCTCGTCTTGGTTGCGTGAAGACTGGTTTGGCACTAGCTTGTTTCTTCGCTGGGATCACCTTATCCCCATCAGTTTCTGCTGGAAGTTTGTTTCCTTCTTTTACAATAACTTTTCCTGTTTGTACTGTATCTTTCAGTTGGTCGTTCTTAATCGTGATTGTGCCATCTTTGACTCTGAATGTTTCGTCTATTCCTGGGACAGTCACTACAGAACCATCTGGGTAATTAGTATCGTCATGCCGTTTAATTGTTAGTGTCACGTCTCCTGTTGTGCCATCTTGCTTGTTGACCGTTACGTTAGGTGCAGCTGGCGCAACTTTTAGTGTGACATTAGTTTTTTCTTGAGAACCATCGTTATAGGTAATGACTACTGGTACTTGTTTTTCCTTATCAGCTTCTAGTTCTGGTAATTGTCCATCAGATGTAACAGATTTTATACCTGCTTTTTGATATGTTTTTGTTACGCCGTTTTCAATAACTCCTGTGACTCCTGTTGCTGAATATAAATCTGTTCCAGTAAGGTGATCTGTTGGTTTCTTAATAATGTCTGCTTTTGTAACTTCATGTGCTGTTAAAGTATGTGTTCCTTCATCAGATACTGCTTTAATATCGCCTTCGCCTTTGCTTGCAGTTGCTGTTACTGTAGTATTTACCAAGTTACGTGGAATTTCGATACTTCCATTATGAATGCTTACTCCATCAGGTTGCCCTGTCACTTGCCATCCATTTTGAGCATCTTTTGTTACTACAACACGTCCTGATTTTAGAGGAATTGTAATTTTATCCCCTGAATTTGTAGAATCTGGTGTTACTCTTACATTTCCATTTTGCCATTGTCCTACTGCTGGGGCAGTTGGCTTCGCTTCTTTAACAGCTACATATACTTTAACTTGACTTCCTTCTTTACCTTGGCTGTCAACTGCTACTAGAGTTACTTCGTATACCCCTGCTGGAGTTGCTCCTGTTGCTGTAGGTAATTCAGATACAACCTTAACATTTCCTGTTCCGTATGGTTTTTCACTTTCAGTAGCACGTCCATCTTCTGCATCTGTTACTGTCACTAAATCTTTTAACAAGTCGGCTGTCAACCTTGTTCCAGAATCATAGACTTTTCTATGAGTTTCATCTTTTCCTGTGTCACCTTTTACTTTGATAGTAGGCGCTGTATTCGTAACATTAACTACTTTCCAATTTCCAGCAGCCGTCGGGTCTTGTCCTGCTTCTGGTTGATAATCTACACGTAAACCTAGTCCTTTGCCGTAGGTTTCTGTATTATCCCCGTTAGCAGCTTCTTCTCTAATATGAAGTTTCTTACCGTTACTTTCTTCATTAAGAGGAATAGTAATAATACTTTCTGCTGGATTAGTCTTGCTTGCGCTAGAACTAATTCTTCCGACATATCCAGAAGCATCTGTCACAGTTGCATTATCAGCACGAGTTGCATCTGTGTGCCAAGTACCATCTGCACCACGTACAAGAGTGACACTGTTTGGTTTATCGCCTTTTTCTTGATTGTTATGGAATCTCAACTCCACTCGTTTAGCATCATGCGGGACTGCAATATCGATATGCTTGCTACCAGCAATTGCAGGTGATACAGAATAAGCACCCATTGTGACTTCTTTTTCATCACTTGTAGTTGAAACCGTTCCTCCTGTGACTGTATTCTCCACTGTAATCGCTCGCGGTGTTGTAGTTTCTCCATTCTTAGCAACTGATTGACGAAGTTTTACAGTAGCAGGAAGCGTAGCTGTCCATGTATTATCATTGATGGTTACTTCGCCATTATTTTCACTAGATAGAATGGTATTATTCTCATCGTTCAAATGAACTTTGACCACTTTATTAGTTGCATTAAATCCGCCTAAAGTACCCCTCAATGTACGGCTAGTTGAAGTCACTGTTGCTGTATCAAAGGTTGGTTTTTGAGGAGTGACTTGTTCACTGTTGCTATTATTAGAAACTAAAGAATAAGCAGTTGGGACTTGTCTTGTTCCCGTATCCGTTGTTTTTGTTTTTTGATAAGTTCCTGAGACAATCACATTAGCTGTTAATCGTTGACCTAAATCTACCGTTCTCTTGTAATCATTTACAGTAAACGTTGTACTTCCTGTTCCATCTGCTACAGTTTTTTCTGCGACTAAATTACCATCTGCATCTTTCAACTGTACTTTTACAGTTGAGCCTGTTGTCAACTGTGCAGTTGTTGGTAAATTGTTTACAGTAATCTCAGGTCTAGTTCCTGCTTTTCCTTGAAATTGATTTGCAGACAACATCGGCGCTTGTGGTTTGACGGCTAAATCAACTTTAATATCTTGATGTGTATAGTTAAACGTATCATCTCCACGTAATCTAGCAATTGGCGACGTGTAATAAACATTAACATTTTCTTCACGCATTCCTATTGTAGTTTGAACTTTAGAAACTGGATTTGCAGAACTACTGTATCCATCCCCCCAAGCTATCGCAGTTCTTGGTGGATTAGCTAGAGAACTACTTGTTTTTACATAGTCAGCAGCATTTTGTTTCTCGAAATTTTTACCTACTTCTGTCTCAAAGTAAGTCTTACCTTCTGGATAGTTCACTTCATTTCCATAAGTATTAATAGTGATTTCCTTCTCTACCCTACTACCATTAGGAAACTCTACAATAATTGTTTTTTTAGTAACCCCAGCAGTAGTACTTCTATCTGGAAGAGCCCCATCCTTGAAAGTAATTGACGTCGCATTTGGTCTTCGCCCATCAAATGCTACATAAAAATCAGGCTTAACAGGTCGTAATCTTCCTCCAGTTCCTACTACAGCTGATGTCAACGGTTGACCTACAATCTCAGAGTAGCTACTTACTTCTTGATTATCTTTTTTACGATAAGTAACCGCTGGATACTGTGTTTTAAAGAATCCTAGACTTGTTTCATTGCTACTATCCTCAGAACTATTATTCCCTGAGTTATCCTCTGTTTTCGCTAAAAGCTCATATACTGTTGTTGAGGTAGCATTATTATACAATTTTTCTATAACATCCTGCTTCTCTACTCCATTTTCAACTATCAAAGTCTTCTCGTTTCCTGTTTTAAGCCACATACTAAGCTTGTGTCTTAATGGATTGTTTTTAGCATCAGTATCATCATCTTTGTCATAATTATCTGTTAATTTTACAAGACTAGTGAAATCTGGACGATGTTCCTTAGGTAAATAGTCATAGAATTTTTCAGTAACCCCTAAATTATTTGTACTAGATCGTTGTACCTGTGGTTTTTCTACGTCTACAGGCACAAAGTAAACATTAATAACATTTGTCGTTGTATCTTTATTTTCGCTTCTCTTAGATAAAGTAGTCATATTAACATACTCAGGACGAAGATACAACTGAGCTTTATAAATAGCTCCACTACCATTTGCCACATGATCTAATGAGATTGCTTGTATTCCGTTAGCTCCAGCAATGCTTGCATTTTGTAGACTCGTACCAACAGCGCCAGGAGTTCCTTTCCCGTTTTCAACTAACTTATTAGGTGAATTAGAAACAACCTGTCCACCACTAAGATTTCCTGCATCTACCAAATCTAGCACATTAATATAATTATTGTTTTTCTTAAATTCATTTGAATTTCGAACCTTACTAAATCCTTCACGACTATTTTCTGCTTTTTCTTTATCATCCCCTCTAGCTTCAACAAGAGATGGATTTTCAACACTATTTGTACCTGCTTTTGGTTTTAAGTGCATCATTCTTAAGACATCATTTAGATTGATACCTTGTCCTTTTGTCGCATCATAGTAATAGATTAAACTACGATTTCCATTTACAGATGGGTCACTTGTACTATTAGACCAAGCAAAACCTTTATCTGTATCTCTATTCGGTAGTTTTGCACCTTCGATATTTTCTAATAAGAAATCCTTACGAATATCTGCGAATCGAGTAACAAATCCCGCACCACTATTCTTATTGGGTTCAGTTTGAAGCCAGCCACGTTTCTTATCTTTTGTAACAACAATAGCTCCGCTGTCTGAAATCTCAATATTTTCATCTTTCAAACCAAGTGTAGGATTTGCTTTTTTCAAAGCGATTCTAATTGCTGCTTTCTCAGCATCATTCAACTTGCTATCATTTGCTTGAACGATACGGTTAGTTGCATTCTCTATTAAATTTAGTCGAGCAGTAACTTCTTTTTCGTTACTATTACCTGACATTGTAGATACACCGCGGTGAGTTACCTTCACGCGTGCATAAAGAGTTTCCCCTTCTCTCAATCCATTTGGACGAGCACGACTAATATCACTTTCTCGGAAAGTCCACTCGGTCTCTCTACTTCCTTTATCAAAAGAATGTTCTGCTATAGGAGTCGTATCATCTTGATCACTATATAATTGAATCGTACGAGTTGCCTCTTTGTTAACCGTACCTACTTCAGAAGTACTCTCACCAATATTAACGATATTCTTCACTTTAATATCTGGCTTATACCCTGCCTGACCATAAAGAAGATCAGATTCTCCATCAATCGTTGGAGCTGTTGGATCAACTGCAACTAAGACTCTTCGTTCAATAAAAGCTGGAGCAAATACCGTTCTACTTGTACTTTCATTATTTGCGATATCTCCCGCTCTACTGAAATCAGCTTTAATCATACGTCCATAGTGCCCCATAGCGATACTAGCACCTTTAGATACATCAGCAGGATTAGAAGAGATTCCACCATTATTGATACTGTAAATCACTCCATCTGGTAGATAAGAATATCCTCTATCCGCCTTACTTGAATCATTAATCACTTTCCAGTAGTCTTTAGGATTTATATTTTTAGCTCCATTAGTAACATTGACAGAATTTCCATCATGAAGTCCAATAACATAACTCTTACCACCTAGTTGACCAGCATCAGGTGTTTCATAAACATTTTTAAAATCTAAATCTACAACACGATATTTAAATTTAAATATACTTACGTCCTTGTTATCACTACCAGTAACCGTTAAAGTAGCTTCGTGTTCTCCTAAAGCATAATCATTATTTACAGTACCATTTGATAATTTAGCTGTGTATTTCTGCGTTTCACTACCTGTTTGTTGCCTTCCTGGGAAGTTTGTACTTGTTACTCCTCCCGGTAATCCACTGACCGTTACATTACTAATTTTTCCAGCATTATCCCATGCCTTTAATTCTGGATTAAAGGTCGCTCCACGGAAAATCGTAAAAATTGGTGTTCCTGATGTTGTACCTAGCGATACTCCATTTAGAGTAGCTTGTGGTTTCGCATTATCAGTGACATTGAAGTTTACTTCTCTTTTAATTTCACTTGGCGCATAGAGAGTCATACCGTTAACTGTAAGGGTCCCGTTTTGAGCTCCCGTTGGGAATACAGCTTTTGCTACATGACTAACTAATCCAAGATTAGTTAATGTTGTATCTTGATTAGCATTTTCCCATTCCCATCTCATTCCTTCTGGGAAATATTTATTTCCTTGATCCGTGCTACCATTCAAGGTATCAATCAAGTAATTATGAGAATCTCCTATTTTTTCGTTAAGAGAAGCAGCTTTAGGTGAATTTCTCACCATAACATCAGCAATGGTATATTCAAATTTATATTCTTTTGCATTACCACTAAGGTCTCTTACAGTAACAGAAGCTTCACGCGTTACTAAAGGTGCATCATCATCCACTTTTGTATTACTAAAATGATAATCTCCATTTGTAATTAAAGTACGAGCATAGTCTTTATTCCCTGATTTATTAAACCAAACACCATTTGGAATATTTTTTATATTAAATTCAGCAATTGTGTTCGAATTATCGGCTACTTTAAAAGTAGGATTAAAATTAGCACCACGGAAAATAACGAAACGATTATCTGATGCCCTTTCTGTTAAGACTTTTCCATTCATCATAACTGTAGGAGCTTGAGTATCTCTACTCTTAACAGTATCTTCAGCTGAAGTTTCATCACTATTCAGATACGTTGCAATAGCTTTAATTTTCGTATTATCTTCAACGGTTTGCTCTGTAATAGATACACGACCTGTTGAAGTGTCCACAGTTACACCATCTGGACGATTACCAACTACTCCCCATGATGATCCTTCTTTTTTCACCGTAAGTGTAGTATCGCTCTGTTGTCTAGTTGGTCTATAAGAAACAACCATTTTATCTGTCGTACCATTTGGTGTAACAGAAGCAGATCCATCAAGCGGAGTTGCTATTGTTGGAGCAGCTGGTTTAGCTTCTTTTTGAATATGTTTGAAAAGTACATCTACATAGTCTACTGAATCGTCTTGATTATTTGTGCTGGAATTATTTTCATTATCATAGTAGGTGACCTTAACTTGTTTTTTCACCCAAACAGGCGTTGTCTCCGTGATAGTTGGAACATTTCCTTCCACGTGCCCATTCGTATTTACCTTTTGATATTGTTGACGAATCGCTTCTTTTAACTTTTCTAAGTTTTCTTTTGAAATTTTTCCACCAGGTAAAACATCGATATCATCTGGCACTGTAAACAACTCTGTTTTATGATTATCAAGTGTTAATTCGATTACTCTCTTACCGGTTGATAAACTTGAGTCACCTACCCATTGAACTTGCTTCACTGCCTGTTCTTTAATTTTATCACTCGTACGAGGAAATTCTGAAATTCGATCCTTATAGAATGAATTCCCAGGGTTTGGAGTTCCCATATCATCGGCATCTGGAGTTTTAAATCCATCAATTTGAGATGAAACATCCGTATAACTCTTGATATAAGTATCGGCATTTCCTAAATCAGCCTTATAATTTTTTGTATCCGTCACCTCTTTAGCTACTGGTTGATAGATATCAGACTGAGTCACAATTTTATATGGCAAACGGAAATTAATTGCTTGTCCCTTAACTTTAGCTTCAATATAAAGAGTATGGTTTCCTTTTGTTCTATCAGCAGTTGTGTTTACGCCATCTTCTGAACGTTGTCTGCTAAAGCGATTATGTAAACTCTTGAGGTAATCAGCACTAAAATTACCGGTTGATTTATAAGTGTGGTAATCGGTAACATCTCCACGGCCAGGGTTCGTCTGACTGTTATTATTATAAGTATCCTCAATAGTAACGGCACTACTCATTAGACCACTTTCTGTGTCCAAAGTACCAATCCCTGTACCTTTTAAGAAAGTTGTTTTTAACACATTCGTATCAACCGTTACATTATATCGTTCTTGCACACCATACCATTGTTGGTAACTCTTGTGCATAAAACGTCCACTAGGTATTTTTTCATATGATTTCATACCTGCAATATAGTAAAGTGGAGCTTCAGTGTCAGCTTTTGTATCAAATTCCACTTCATAAGTATTAGCTGCATCAAAATCTCTTGGTCTAAAAGCAAAGATATTTTGTGTAGAACTCTTGATTTTATCGTACAGTTTATCCGTAATTCTTTTATCATCTTCAGACATACCATCACGGTTAAAATAAACACTTGTATCGTTTCGCACAAAATCATCTAAGGTATAAATACCACCACGGTTACCTACAATTCCATTCTGAGTATTTGCAACATTTTCATAGTAAGGACTACCATTGACACCACCATTTGGAGAACCAACAGCCGTTAAATATTTGTCTGCTTCACCATTAAATACTTGAACAACCCCACCGTGTTTTACAACAGAACCATTCTCTTTCAAAGTCATATTTTGTACAGAATGACCACTTGGAACAGTAAAGTAGTAAATTGGATTTTGTCTAGATTCTTTCCCATTGTTATAAGTTATTTTCCAATGGAAACCATCACCAGTCTTATTAACAACAGCTAAAACTTTTTGCTTCAAACGCTTAACAGGTTGCGGACCTAAATCAGGATTGTTTCTACCATTGGCAGAACTATTATCATTGTGAGATATATACAAGAAGGTACCCTCTGGATACCCAGAGTTATCGCCAGCTTTTGTGATATACCCTACCTCTGCGTCACGTAAGTTGTCGTTACCTTGAGCATCATAAACTATACCGTTTGCTGCTCGATAAATTGCAGATCTAAAGTAAGATTCTGGCAACATCTTCTTACCGTTATCCAAGTCACGTTTTCCTGAATGTTCACGTGTGACAGCAAGTGCAAGTTTTTTCTCTGCTTGCTTTCCTTGCTTCATTAATTCTTCGATTTCTGAAGCCGTTAATTGTGGATTTTTTAACCCATTTTCAACAGAGCGAACAACTTCTTCCACATCCCCCAAAAGTTTCTTGGTCTCAGGGCGTTCAATTTTTCTAGCAACATCTAAGTAGCGAACTAAATAACCAGATAGCGCTTCTAGTTTATCTTTCTTGGTTACAGAGCCCTCTTCTTTACCAGCTTTTTCAGACTTTCTGCCATCTTCAGCTCCTTCAATGGGAAACACAATTTTATCAGTCTTTTTAAGCTCTTTTTCATCTTGAATTTTAGAACGAACTGTGGAACCTTCTATTACTTTTGCAGGTTTATCTAAAGTGAGATTACCATCTAATTTCGCTTCGCTAGTCCGTGTAGCATTCAAGACTTCTTTATTTTCCTTAGAAACAGCGCTAGTTTCTTTAGCAGGCTTATTATCGTCCTTAGACTGGAGCTGACGTACTTGCTCTACCATAGTTTGAACTCGACCCACTAAGGTTGCAACTGCCTCTTCAGATGCATTTTCATCTCCAAGCAAGCGTTTGCTTTCGTCAGTTAATTGAGAAATCTGACTAGCTAGACTTGACAACTTCCCATTATCTATCTTAGCAATCTCCGCTTGAAGGTCACTAAGAGCCTGATTAAGAGCAGACTTATCAACTGATTTCTTAGCAATTGCCTCTTTCTCAGACCCTACTTCCTGTGATTTTTCTGAATGTCCCTCTGTAGGTGGAACTCCCTCAGTCAAACCAGTAACAGCAACCCCCACTTTTTCAGTATTGGCTGTTGCAGGAGAGACGGCCATATCCGCCTTAGCTACTCCATTAGCAAAAAACATTAATGCTGCTATGGCAACACTCGCAGCACCAAAATGGTACTTACGAATAGAATAACGGTATAATTTTTCACCATTATCATTAGACTTTTTACCAAACATAAATATGTCCTTTCTATTGTTTTAGTAGAATAAGTTTAAAATCTTCGAGACATAATGACTCGATAATATGTTAACTCTTTTAAAATAAAAAATCAAGCATTTACATAAATATCATCTAAAAATGTAAGCGCTGTAACACTGATATTTCAAGGTGTTTTTACACATTATATAT
>CAUUIG010000069.1:0-9403 GCA_963545095.1 uncultured Streptococcus sp. | reverse complement strand
ATATGGATATCGCAACCTTCACCATCACAGACGAACGCAAAAAACTCTACAACTTTACCAGTCCCTACTACACGGATGCTTCTGGTTTTTTGGTCAATAAGTCTGCCAAAATCAAAAGCATTGAGGACCTAAACGGAAAAACCATCGGTGTTGCCCAAGGTTCCATCACCCAACGCCTGATTACCGAACTGGGTAAAAAGAAAGGTTTGACCTTTAAATTCGTCGAACTCGGTTCCTATCCAGAATTGATTACTTCTCTACACGCTCATCGTATTGATGCCTTTTCCGTTGACCGCTCTATCCTATCCGGCTACATCAGCAAACGCACAATACTACTAAATGATAGTTTCAAACCATCTGACTACGGTATCGTTACCAAGAAATCAAATACAGAACTCAACGACTATCTTGATAACTTGGTTACCAAATGGAGCAAGGATGGCAGTTTGCAGAAACTTTATGACCGTTACAAGCTCAAACCATCTAGCCATACCGCAGATTAAGGAGGACATCCTATGACAGATTTATCATCTTGGACAGCCTATTTTCAGGATTTTGGACAATTTTTCAATGGCTTTCTCTTTACTCTTGCTCTAGCGATTGGATCCTTTATCCTCGCCATGGTTTTGGGCATCTTCTTCGGAGCCATGTCAACCAGCAAACGTCCTATTTTGCGTATTTTAGCTCGCATCTTCGTGGAATTTTACCAAAACACTCCCCTCTTGGTGCAGTTTGTTATCGTTTTTTATGGCCTACCTCTTATCAGTGACCATATCATCATGATTCCAATTTATTGGACAGCCGTTCTCTGCGTGGGACTCTATCACGGTGCCTATATTGCTGAGGTGATTCGCTCAGGGATTCAGTCTATTCCTAGCGGTCAGATGGAGGCCGCCTTGTCGCAAGGTTTTACCTATATCAGTGCCATGCGCTTGATTATCTTGCCTCAGGCCTTTCGTATCATTCTCCCTCCTTTGACCAACCAAATCGTCAACCTCATCAAGAATACCTCCACAGTCGCTATCATTTCTGGAGTGGACTTGATGTTTGTGACCAAGTCTTGGTCGGCTCTTAACGGAAACTATATCCCAGCCTTTCTAGGCGCTGCCCTTCTCTACTTTTCTCTCTGCTTCCCTGTTGCCCAGTTTGGTCGCAAGATGGAGCAAGCCAACAAAAAAGCCTATTCACTTTAGGAGGTTACTATGGAATCCATTTTAGAAGTTTTGACCCCAGATAACCTAGTCTTTATCTTTAAAGGATTTGGCTTGACCCTCTACATTTCTCTGATTGCCATCGTCCTCTCTACCCTTATCGGTACGGTGCTAGCCGTCATGAGAAATGGGAAAAATCCTGTCTTACGTATCTTCTCCAGCATTTACATCGAATTTGTGCGCAACGTTCCCAACCTTCTCTGGATTTTTACTATCTTTTTGGTGTTCAAGATGAAATCCACACCAGCAGGAATCACTGCCTTTACCCTCTTTACATCAGCGGCCCTAGCTGAGATTATTCGAGGCGGTCTCAATGCTGTGGACAAGGGGCAGTACGAAGCAGGAATGTCACAAGGCTTCACCTCAGTCCAAATCCTCTACCACATCATTCTTCCACAAGCTATTCGCAAAATGCTACCAGCCATCATTTCTCAGTTTGTAACCGTGATTAAGGATACCAGTCTTCTCTACTCTGTTATCGCCCTACAAGAACTCTTTGGAGCTAGCCAAATTCTCATGGGCCGTTATTTCGAACCAGAGCAGGTCTTTAGTCTTTATATCCTGATTGCCCTCATCTACTTCAGCTTTAACCTAGCAATTTCTAGCCTGTCTCATATGCTAGCAAAACGTTGGCAACAAGCTGCAGAATAAACAGCCACTCTCCAGTTCAATTGGAGAGTTTTTTTGATGAGAGTAGATATTTATAGACCTCAATTTGACACCATACTTTTTCTATGATAAAATGTAACAAATTTATTTACAACAAATTAAATCTAAATGAAATGGAATTTTTTATGAAATCACTCAAAGGAATATTCTTTATCATAGCTAGTTTTATCTTGACTATTTTGACTTGGATGGACACTTCTCCCCAATTCATGATTCCAGGACTAGCTTTAACAAGCCTATCTCTGACTTTTATCCTAGCCACTCGTCTCCCGATAATAGAAAGCTGGTTTCACGGTTTGGAGAAGGTCTACACCGTCCACAAATTCACAGCCTTTCTCTCCATCATCCTACTAATCTTTCATAACTTTAGTATGGGCGGTTTGTGGGGCTCTCGCTTAGCCGCTCAGTTTGGCAACCTTGCCATCTATATCTTTGTCAGTATCATCCTTGTCGCCTATTTAGGTAAATACATCCAATACGAAGCTTGGCGATGGATCCACCGTCTGGTTTACCTAGCCTATATTTTTGGACTCTTTCACGTCTACATGATAATGGGCAATCGTCTCCTTACATTTAATCTTCTAAGTTTTCTTGTTGGTAGTTATGCTCTTTTAGGCATGCTAGCTGGTTTTTATATCATTTTTCTATATCAAAAGATTGGCTTCCCCTATCTAGGGAAAATTACCAATCTCAAACGCTTAAATCACGATACTAGAGAAATTCAAATCCATCTTAGCAGACCTTTCAACTATCAAGCAGGACAATTTGCCTTCCTAAAGATTTTCCAAGAAGATTTTGAAAGTGCTCCGCATCCCTTTTCTATCTCAGGAGGTCATGGTCAAACTCTTTACTTTACTGTTAAAAATTCAGGCGACCATACCAAAAATATCTATGACAATCTTCAAGTCGGCAGCAAAGTAACTGTAGATAGAGCTTACGGACACATGATTATAGAAGAAGGACGAGAAAATCAGGTTTGGATTGCTGGAGGCATTGGGATTACCCCCTTCATCTCTTACATCCGTGAACATCCTATTTTGGATAAACAGGTTCACTTCTACTATAGCTTCCGTGGAGATGAAAATGCAGTCTACCTAGATTTGCTTCGTGACTATGCTCAGAAAAACCCTCATTTTGAACTCCATCTAGTCGACAGTAGGAAAGACGGCTATCTTAATTTTGAACAAAAAGAAGTACCCGAACAGGCAACCGTCTATATGTGTGGTCCCCTTTCTATGATGAAGTCACTTGCCAAACAGATTAAGAAACAAAATCCAAAAACAGAGCTTATTTACGAAGGATTCAAGTTCAAATAATCAATCACATTCTCCTGGGATTTCTCAGGAGTTTTTTCTACACAATCTCAAAAAAACACTGCCAGATTTCTCTAGCAGTGTTTTGACATTTCATTTATCTTAGTAAACTGTTCTTTCAGTTTCTACATCGAAGAAGTGTGCTTTGTTCAAGTCAAATCCAAGTTCAACTGTTGCACCTGTTTGCAAGTAGTCACGAGCATCCACTTTGGCAACAAATTCGTCTTTACCAACTTGGCAGTAAAGGTGAGATTCTGAACCAAGCAATTCTGATACAGAGATAGTCGCTTTTACAACTGAATCTGGGAATGTTTCAAGGAATGCTTCCTCTGCATTCACGTCTTCTGGACGAATACCGAAAATCAATTCTTTACCTTCGTAGCCTTTTTCACGAAGAACTTTCAAAGCGCCTTCTGGCACTTTCAAACGGAAACCGTCTGAAACAATTTCGCTACCAACTAATTTCACATTAATGAAGTTCATAGCTGGGCTTCCGATGAATCCTGCAACGAATTTGTTAACTGGGTTTTTGTAAACTTCTTGAGGAGTACCGATTTGTTCTACACGTCCGATAGTACCTGTACCAGCAGGGTTCTTAGTTGCTGACATGATAACGATACGGTCTGCAAGTGTCATCGCTTCTGTTTGGTCGTGAGTTACGTAGATAGTTGTAGCTCCGATACGACGGTGGATTTTCGCAATTTCAGCACGCATTGATACACGAAGTTTGGCATCCAAGTTTGACAAAGGTTCGTCCATCAAGAATACTTTTGCATCACGGACGATGGCACGACCCATGGCAACACGTTGACGTTGACCACCTGAAAGGTCAGCTGGTTTACGTTCCAAGAATTCTTTCAATCCAAGGATTTCAGCTGCTTCTTGTACACGTTTGTCGATGTCTTCCTTGCTGTATTTACGCAATTTCAAACCGAAAGCCATGTTGTCATAAACAGTCATGTGTGGGTAAAGAGCGTAGTTTTGGAATACCATGGCGATGTCACGGTCTTTTGGAGCTACGTCGTTGACAACCACGCCATCGATAGATGCAGTACCTTCTGTGATGTCTTCAAGACCAGCAATCATACGAAGAGTAGTTGATTTACCACATCCTGAAGGACCTACGAAAACGATAAATTCTTTGTCTTTGATGTCCAAGTTGAAGTCTTCAACTGAGTAGTGTTCGCTGTTTGGATATTTTTTGTAAATATTTTTAAGATTCAATTCTACCATGAGGTGAACTCCTTTTGTCTTTTGATAGTTTTATTATAGATGAAAACGCTTTACATTTCTATGGCAAGGTGACCAAAAAAATAAAAAAGTTCTGTGCAACTTGCACAAAACTTTAGAGAATATCTGGTAAAATCAATTGATAACACAAGGTCAGGTCGGTTAATTCCTTCAACTGAAGCCCTGTTAATTCTTCCCATTTGTCAATCTTGTATTGGAGAGAGTTACGGTGCAGATAGAGTTGCTGGGCTGTTTTAGTCAGAACAGCACTGTTTTCCCAAAGGGAGAGAATGATTTCCTGAATCTGGTCTTGATCCAAAATCATCTGATGTAGGCATTCCTTGATTGATTTCAAGTCCAAGAGCCTTTCTCCCATGCTCCACAGATAGAGTTGTGAAAAGGTGTGAACACCTTGGTGACCCTGACGCCACCAAGTCTTGAACAAATCCCTCTCCGCTTTGATTAAGTCGGATAGGACTTGATGACCTGTTTGAGACCAAACCTGCCCTAACATGATAGACAGACGCAGCCCAAAGTCATACTCCACTGCTTCAATCGTATCACTTAAAATAGCTCGTACAGAGGTGTACTTATCTTGTTGCAACACGAAAACATAATCCTGTGCTCCGACTTGAAGCACTGTCTGACAGTTGGGAAAAAGAGTCCGCATCATATCTAGCCAAGAAGCTAGATTTTCCTGTTGGTAATAGGAAAGATGACAATAAACGAACTGAATCTTTTTAAAAGCTTGTGGCGCCTGCCCTTTCCCCTCAACCAGATAAGAATACCAAGGATTGAGCGAACGAGCCTGCTCCTGCTGGGTCAAAAGGGCAACCAACTGCTTTTCACGCTCACTGAGCCCAGCTTCCTCCAGCAAAATCCACTGCTGAGAAGCTAAAGGGAGAGTAAGATAGCCCTCTTTCTCTACTGGTTGGTCTGAAATCTGAGCTTCAGGAAACCAGTCTTGTAGTTCTTTTGCAATCATGTCCTAGCCCTCCACTTTTTGGATGCACCAAGAAATCAAGCTCTCAAGACGTTCCAGATTTTCAGTCATATGAAGATAGCCCATCACGGCTTCAAAACCTGTGGACATACGGTAAGTCACCACATCAGCATTTTTAGCCTTGGTATGACTATTGGTATTGCGACCACGTTTGTAGATTTCTTCTTCTTTTTCCGTCAGGACTTGCTCCTCCAACATAAGGGAAATCAGACGAGCCTGAGCCTTAGCAGACACATACTTGGTTGCCTCTTGGTGGAGTTTATTGGGTTTGGTCATGCCTCTGAGGATGAGATGACGGCGAATATACATGGAATAAACCGCATCCCCTTCAAAAGCTAGCGCAATCCCGTTAATGAGATTGACATCAATCACGTGTCCACCTCACTCCATCCTTGGTGTCAAGGAGTTTAATCCCTTGGGCAACCAATTGGTCACGGATTTGGTCCGCTGTCGCAAAGTCACGATTGGCACGCGCTTCTTGGCGTTTTTGAATCAAAACTTCAATCTCTGCATCCAAAACTTCCTCAACAAAGACAATTCCAAAGACTTCTAATATATCTGCAAGAGCTTCCTTAACACTTGCATCATAGTTGCCAGAGTTGACCCATTTGGCCATTTCAAAGACGACTGTGATACCATTGGCAGAGTTAAAGTCCTCATCCATAGCTGCTACAAACTTGTCTTTAAAGGCTTGTAACTCTTGGGTATCCACGTTTCCTGTAAATGGTTGCTCGTAAGTATTTTTTAGATACTTGAGATTGGTCTCTGCATCACGCACTGCCTTTTCTGTAAAGTTGATAGGCTTGCGATAATGTTGAGTCGCAAAGAAGAAACGAAGCACTTGGCCATCAAGAGTTTTAAGGGCATCGTGTACGGTGATAAAGTTCCCCAAGGACTTGGACATCTTGACATTGTCGATATTGACAAAACCATTGTGCATCCAGTAATTGGCAAAAGTCTTGCCTGTTTTGGCTTCTGACTGGGCAATTTCATTGGTATGATGAGGAAACTCTAAGTCAGCTCCACCGCCGTGGATATCAATGGTATCGCCCAAAATCTCTGTTGACATAACCGAACACTCGATATGCCAGCCCGGACGACCAGGTCCCCAAGGGCTAGCCCAAGAAATCTCGCCTGGTTTGGCAGATTTCCATAGGGCAAAGTCTACAGGATTTTCCTTACGAGCTGTTTCTTCATCGGTACGACCTGAAGCACCTAGTTCTAAGTCTTCCAAGGTTTTATTGGCCAATTTAGCATAGTTGTGGGATTTTTCCACACGGAAATAGACATCCCCTTGACTCTCGTAGGCAAAGCCTTTTTCAATCAAATCTTCCACAAAGCGGATAATGTCAGCCATAAACTCCACCACACGAGGATGGCGGGTCGCAGGTTTGACGCCCAAGGCCGTCACATCCTCACGAAAGGCAGCGATGTACTTGTCCGCAACCTCCTGAGGCGTGATGCCTTCTTCCTTGGCACGGTTGATAATCTTATCATCCACATCCGTAAAATTGGAAATATAGGCGACGTCATAACCACGGTATTCAAAATAGCGACGAATCGTATCAAAAGCTACCGTCGAACGGGCATTCCCCACGTGGATATAGTTGTACACGGTTGGCCCACAAACATACATCTTGACTTTGCCGTCCTCAATCGGGACAAATTCTCGCAAATCACGAGACATGGTGTCGTAAATTTTAATCATGCGGTCCACTCCCTTCTCTATTTCTGACTTTTTCGGCTGAAAACCAGCTCTGCAAAAGGACCAAATTGTCTGAGGCTATCTAGTTGGTAAAAACGCTGCCCTTCCTCTTGGGTAAAGAGGGGAACCCCCTTTCCTAGGATAAGGGGCGCTATCTGAATAATGAGGTGGTCGAAAAGATCCGCATCCAAGAGCGGTCCTACCAAGGAATTACCACCAATCACAAAGACATTTTTACCTTTGTCAATCTGGTGAACAAAGTCCACCACATCCCCAGCTACTGGCTGGTAATTGCTGACAGGCAGGTGCCTATCATGCGTAAAGACATAGTTTTCCGTAGCTTGATAAAAACTTTCTACATCTTGCAAATCTTGAATTGTCTCAAAAGTCCGCTTGCCCATGATGGTGATATCCATTTGCCTGTAAAAGTCATCATAGCCTGTATCCTCTACAGAACCAAGCTGATGCAGCCAGTCTATCCTGTGCTGGCTGTCTGCCAAGTAGCCATCCATGGTGATACAGCCGTAAAAATATACTGCCATTCTTGTAGTTTCCTTTCTAATTCTGCCTCGCCTTCACTTAGCGGGATAGACCCAGATGATTATACCTAAGCTAATCAAAGTATTCAGCAAAATCCTTGCTGGACAAGAAAAATAAACCAGACAACAGCAATTCCAATCTGCAGCAGAAAGGTTCATTCTTAAACATTCAAGCTCCTCTCCTGTCTACTTCCGGATCAAGGTGTCATAGATTTTAATCATAAATCATAGTCAGGAAATCCAAAATCCAAGAACAATTAGTTTCATCACTAAGGGTTCAATTGAATTTCAGTCCGAATCTCTCTACACTTCGGAATCCCTTGCTCCTTTCGCATTCAGATAAACCACCTGGGTCTGTTTGACAAAGCCAATTTTTTCATACAAGCGCTTGGCACCTACATTGCTATCTTCCACTGCAATCTGAAATTTCTTATCATTTTGCTCAATTAGTTGGTTGACAAGGGATTTTGCTAAATAGCTTCCATAGCCTTTTCCACGTTCAGGTTCCGATATTGCTAACCCGTAGAAGTAATTCGTATCGCTCGATAAATCAACCGTGCAAGTCCCAATAACCTGACCGTCTTTTAATAAAATATACAGGCGACTTTCTGGATCTTTCAGAGCTTCAGCGACATATCTATCCACAACTTCTCTCGATTCATGTTCCTCTGAAAATGCCTGAAATTTTAACTGACCAATTTGCTCCTGATACGAACTATCTGCTAACAAAACTTCAAGATTGGAAATCTTTGCTAATGGATAAGGTCTCCTATCCTTACCTAACCAGGTTTCTGTATCTTCATCCTCGACCAATCCCCAGTTGCTGACAAAATCAGGATGGCAGTCTAGAAAAACACGCTCTGTCTGAAAAGTAACTGAATGAATCGGAAAAGAAGCTGTTTCTCTCTCAAAACCAGTAAACAATGCACGCGCAATCCCCTGACGGCGATGATTTGGATGAACCAGTATCGTCACTTCCACATCTTGGTCATCTGCATAGACAGTTAATAAACCAACAAGTTCGCCTTTTTCATAATAAAGGAAAAAGGCGGGCATGTTTGGGTCAAAATTAAGCATGTTAGAGAGATAGGGATCACGATAAGTACTGTCATAGTTTTGGCAACAGTTAATTAGTTTTTTCGCCTCAGATAGCTCCTCTTGGCTTAACTTGTTTCTTGCTTGAATCATATAGCTATCCTTTACAAACCAGACGATCTGTGACTGGCTTCTTTAGCCTGCTCGAGTTTATTGACATAGTACTCTCGTTTTTCTTCGACTTCATGAATGATCGGCTCATCCTTCTTACCATGTACACGGACAATCTTGGCAGGAATACCGACAACTGTCACATCACTAGGTACGTCTGCCACAACGACTGCTGCTGCACCGACCTTGGCATTTTCACCAATTTCTACTGGTCCGATAACTTGGGCATGGGCTGATATGAGAGCTCCCTTACGAACCGTCGGATGGCGTTTGCCAACATCCTTACCAGTCCCGCCAAGAGTCACCCCGTGATAAAGGAGAACGCCTTTTTCAACAATCGCTGTCTCCCCAATCACCAGACCAGAGCCATGGTCGATAAAGACACCTGAATCAATCTGGGCACCTGGATGAATCTCAATCTGCGTCCAAAAGCGCCAAAACTGACTATGCATACGAGCCATGAGTTTGAAGCCATGCTTCCAGAGAAAATGCGAGAGACGGTGGGCCGCCAAGGCCTTGACACCTGG
>CAUUIG010000068.1:0-9812 GCA_963545095.1 uncultured Streptococcus sp. | reverse complement strand
CCAGCTCCAGATGTCCCTAAAATCAGACCAGACGGTGTATTTAATAGGCTACGATCAATGGTAATAATATTGCTTGAGATTTGATTGATACCGTAATATTTCCCACTACGGTCTTGTAAGTCTACTGAAGTCCATGGAGAGTTCACTGCTACATTAGATGTTAATAAACTCCGTGATACTCCCTCTAAAAAATCACAACCAAATGGCAGCAAACTATTAAAGGCTGCTTCTTGCATATATGGAAGTTTATCTATCATTAGGTCATTTGAGCCGGCCACTTGTTGAATAGTGTCTAGTGCTTGTTTGAGTTCTTCTTCATCCTGACCAAAAACACCAATCAAGAAGACCGTTTGAAATAGTTTATCTCCTGTCTCTGTCATGGTTTTTAAGAGTTCCTCAGCTTCATCGATATTGCTTTCTAATACATGACCTACTTTTTCCAAATAGATACCTGTACGAGCTAGTTTTTGTTGTTCCCCAATCTTTTGGGATTCCATCAAGGTCTTCTTTGTTCGTAGTTTCTTCATGGCATCCGCCTTGGTCGAACTTTGAGCATGAAGGCTCACTATCAATTCCAAATCTCCTTGCATGAGGTCTCGGATAAACTGATCACCTAATTCCATGCCGTAGTCTCTCACATAGACAATCTGTAATAAGCGGTCATTGATTTGTAGGTAATTTTTGTTTTTAAAATCCAAGAGATTAGGTGCTATGAAGTGACGAGTTGTCTGACCCGATCTCGTTAAATCACGGTAAGAAAAAGGAAGATGGAGTTCTCCTCTAAGCATATCCGCCAACAAGTTCACCCGTTCTTCACCAGCCAAGGATTCAAAACGTGCATCAATTTCTGAAAAACCACTCTTGAAATATTCGCCTATTTGAGACAAGGAACGATAGGCTTGTTTGGGATTAGAATCCTTTCTACCAAAGCTAATCAGTTTCACAGCTGAAAAATTATTTTCACCACTGTCTAAATTCTGATTCATCATCCGATTCAATTCTTTACGATAGGTATCATATCCATCTTCTTTTTCCTCATACAAAACACTTTGTCTGAATTTTTCTAAATTCAATCTTTTATTAAAGATAGTCAATTGGAAGTTGGTTTGGTCATCTAGGGAGTTAATCAAATCAGAATACTTATCAATGATTGCGCCCTTATCTTCTAAACCAACGGTCTGGTAATTGACATCACCAAGTAAATAGCTTTGTGAGAAATAATCTTCTTTTACCTGCATCAGACCATTTTGATACAGGGCTTGATAGGAAAGAGTATTAGCCGTTGAGGGTAACACTTCCTCTTTTTTTTCTTTAACTTTTTCCTTTTTATTAGTCATTGAAGTTTTTTGTTTCTTTAATGTATTTGATTTTCTTTTCATGTTCAGGTCCTTTCTTTCCTGTAATTGTGCGTAGGGGAACCGTTAATTCAAAATGAAGACGGTATTTCAAATAATATTCAAAATATAAATCATTGGGTTTATAGACTCCAAAAAGCATTAGGGGGATGGTAAAAGCAAACACAAAACCGTAAACAAACCAATCTCCAAATTGCCAGAAAAAGAGATTCAAGCCCAAAACAATAATTGTGACAATAAAGGCTGGTAAAACAAAGATGATTTGTCTTGTGGTGAAACCTAACCAAGCCCTGTGTTGGTATTTTGAGATGTCTTTAAAGACACGTGTATTCATGACTTTCCTTTCTAAAAAGGCTAAGAAGCAATCACTTCCTAGCCTTTATCTAATTACATACCTAAGATTGAGCGAGCCGTACGTTGAGAACCAACGAGGGCAATAATCAGTAAGATAGCTTGTATTAAACTACCAAACATAATCGCAAGTGATTGCAAGACTCCTGCACCATTTGAAACAGCTATTTTCCCAGCAGATTCAAACAAAGGAACAAGAGAAACAATCAGAAAAATAAGAACCCCTTGTACCGCATAGACCATAATATTTTTTAAATAGCCAATACCAATAGACTTCCACTCATCACTTAAAAATGTTGGAATCGTAAGAGGGGCAAATGGAATCATAAGGTAAAGTTGAATAAATCGAATGGATACCAAAAGATTGACCATGGCTGCACTTACTATCCGAACAAGCCAAATGAGGAGGGCGAAAAAGCCTACAATCATCCGGCCAATAAATCCTGAACCTTTTAATCCAGAGATGGTATCATACTTTGCCCCACCGTGAGCCACAATCGAAGCCACTTGTTCAATGGCATGACTCGCAATCCCGATGATGGCTTCTACAATGACGGTAGTGTTGGTAATTACAACTGCGACCATAATATAACTAATCAACATCGGCGCTAATGCTTCAAAGGTCATCGCTCCACCTGAGTTAGCAATTTTCTTTGCCATCTTTGAAAATTCTAAGATGAGAACAACTGATAAAATCGCAACTCCAAGAGGCTGCATGACACTTTTAGTAATACTAGACATATAAGTCCATACTGTTGGATTGTAGCTAGATAGAGATTTAATCAGATCTACCGTAGATTGTAAATCCACATTAAATCCTTCAAATAAATTTTCAGCTGATATTTTTTCAGATGCAAGGTAAACAAAGGGTGAGACTAAACTAAGATTCATGTCATTGTTTATCCTCCTAAATTGAAATTTGAGTTACAAAGGCTCCAGCAGCCCCTACCATAACACCACCGACAATTTCAAGAATGGCATTCCGAACACCTGGGCCACCATCTTTAATGTTGGTTGCAAGGTTGACAATCCCTACAACAACGAGAAAGGCACCAACTGCAATCAATCCCTTCTGTAACAAAGACATAGCTTGTGCAAACATAGCACTTGCGTCTACTCCATAAACAAAACCTTTAAAATGCGTAATCATCTATTTCCTCTTTTCTATTTTTATTTTAAACTAGATTCAAAAGTTAAATCACGAATTCTAAGGCCTTCAAGATGATTTTCTTGTCTTTGATTCAAAGGATTGATCTGATAGTTCCACCACCGTTCATCGGTTTCTTGATTGGCTAGGTACTTCCAGTTTGGATGCTTAGTGGAATTGTATTTTTTGCTTTTAAAGACAGGCATATTGGCAATTCGAACCAAGCATTCATGCCGTTTCATATTTCCGACTTCATCAGGTGTCATTAAATCACGAGCAATCTTTTGATGAGAAAGGGATCCTGAACCTGTCTGGCCAAAGGAACGACTCGTATTTCGAACATCAATGGTTTGTTTACCGAGTAAGCCACTCATAAATTTAAAGGTATCTTCATCATTACCACCTAAGTAGACTAAGCTATCACAGTTCCCAAGAATGGTTTTCCAAGCTTCTTTTTCTTTATAGAGCCCTTGAAGTTGGGCAATATTTTGAAGAATAGGAACGAGACTCATATTACGAGAGCGGACTGTTGAGGTTTGTTCAGCAAAATCTGGGATTTCTCCGATATTTGCGAACTCATCTAAATAGACTCTCACATGAAGAGGCAATTGACCCTTAAAATCAATATCTGCTTGTCTTGTTAGGGTTTGAAATACGGTTGAAAAAAAGAGGGCTGAAAGAAAGCGAAAGGTACTATCGTTATCTGGGATAACTAAGTAAACCATTGATTTTTCCTGGCCCCATGTCTTCATATCAAGGGTATCTCTTTTGGTCAAATCCATGACACTTTGAATATTGAAGAGGGCAAATTTAGCAGTGGTTACAGCTATAACAGAATCCAGAGTCTTATCCTTATAATTTTGAAAATCTGCCCAATTTCGCATGGTAAAATTTTCAGTCCCATACTTTTTAGCATAATTTTCAAATAAAATTTCTAAGACACTTTTTTCTTGGTTTTCACCCTTGGATAAATGTTTAATGAGTTTTGAAATTTCAGCAAAACTTGGATAACGCCCTCGTTTTTTTCTCTCTTCCACTTCTTTTTTTTGACGTTTCAACAAGTTTTGGTATTCTGTTTGACTCAAACGACTCTCTTCAATGAGCTGTTCTCTTGTTTTGGGTGGATTATAGAAATCGACCAAGTAAGAGGCTAAAGCTCGTACCAAAGTCATAGAAGCTTCATCCCAAAATGGATCACTACGAGAGCCAGAGCCTTTGGTGTTATTAAAATAAACCGTCAGCATGCGATTCAAATCATTTTCTGTCTCTATATAGCGAAAAGGATTGAAGCCATCTGAGTTCTTCATATTGACTAAATCTAACACCTTTACTTGGTAGCCATGTTCTAAAAAGAGTTTGCCTGTTTTCTCGGCCAAGTGATCTTTAGGATCCACTACAATATTAGAACTATTCATCTGAATCAGATTGGGTTTCACAAAGCGAAATGTCTTCCCACTTCCTGAACCTCCAATCACCGCAATATTCTTATTTCTATCATATTGGGGTGTTTTTTTATCTAATAATGTCAAACGGACATCTTGTGCTAAGATCGTATCATGAGAAAATTCCTTACCGTAAAAGAGCTTCTTTTCTTTTAGAGTTCCAAAACGGGCGCTCCCGTATTCTACCCCTTCTCGGTATTGTTTTTTACCAGTCTCTAGATAGAGATAAACCAGCAACATCATCACAAAGCCTAGTAGAAAAAAAGCACTGGATTTTCCAGTAAAGGAAACATTCCATGGCGACTGAAGAACTTCATCTTGACCTTCCATTAAAAGATGAGTCCATTTATCTAATGTATTTCCAGTATAGGAATCATACAAAAGCGTCAAACGATGAAAAAGATAGCCTAGTAAGATACCTAACAGTGAGAATAGTAGGAATTTCTTTCCACTGTACATCATCTCACCATCTCTTTCTGTTTGACGGCCCCTTCTTGTCTAAAGGTTATTTGGGATTTAGCCTCATCAATTGCATCGTCTAATGACTTATCCATGGTAAAATCAGCTAATTTCTCCGGATCATTAACCATTTTTTCTAACAGATGGTCTAAATGATTGTCTAGAATCGAACAGTCTTTCGTGTAGAAATGTAGAGAATCCCCTTGCCAAGCGATAGCCAAAGGAATCTCTTCTTTTTCTAAAAAAGCTTTAAATTTCTCTATATCAATTGGTTTGTCTAAAAAATCTTTTTTCAGATTAATCGTATCAATCGAATAAGGAGATTGTAGCAATTCTTCTAATTTCTGCACCCCTATCTTATAGGCGGAATCCTGTGCTAGAGCCTGACGTCTAGACCATTCTAGAATCTTTAAAAGACTTTTTACAGTAAATAAAAGACTACGCTCAGCATATTGAACTGCCATTCGTTCCTGGTGTTCAGAGGACATCTGATACCTCCTTCTTAACAAATAGCAGCTTTCCTTCTTTATAACGATAAGCTATCAATTTCTGACGTTGCTTAATCGACTTGACAACCTGCAGTAGATCTCTCGAATAAGGTTCTCGAAGAGTAACTTCTACTGCTTTCCCATCAACGATACCAACACGTTTAAATTCAATGTAGTCTTTTTTGAGATGTCCTAAGCCCATACCAAAAGGAAAGTGATGAATCAATTGGATGGTACAACCACCTTTATTTCCCATTTGTTTCAAATCATACAAGTTTACTACTTTCATGATTAACTCCTTTATCTAGTTTGTCGCATCGTTTAAGTCTGGTAACGATAAACTCCGTGTCTGTTAGAAAATTCTCACACACGTCTTGTGCCAGTTGCCCTTCACAGGGAAATACTCTCAGTCCCTACTTACACAGGCACGCTAATCAAGACGGAGTGAATTCAATTTTCAAAGAACAGGTAGCTTTATTATAGATAAGAGTAGTTGAAATTTTTATCACATTTCTTATTTTTCTGTCGAGCTAAATTCATTCTAAACAAAGAGTTTGAAATAAAAGACTAACATTGTTACATAACGTTAGCATTTCATTTCCCTAAAACAAGCTAATTTGGTCTAATAAAGCAGCAAACTATAAACTAGTAGGTTCCACACTAAATGTAGCCCCATACTGCCCCATAAGTCCGATTTATAGCGTACCATCCCTAAAAACATCCCAAGTGAAACATATAAACACCAAGCTAGAATGGTTCCTGGATGATGTGCTAAGGCAAATAAAACACTTGTCAAAGCAACTCGAATATCTAATTTTCTAACCAAGTTCCATAAAATTTCCCGATACAGAAATTCTTCAACCATACTCGCATTGATTAAGAACAATAAAAATGAAAACCAAGGAACTTGATGTTGAAGGCCAATTAAGTTTGCTTGATTCGTGCTTCCTTGAGCATGAATCAGACTAAAACATAAACTTATAACCAGTAGGCTAACGAATCCAATACCAAGCCACTTTATCCTAATTTTCATATTGACCTTGACCACTTGTTTTCGTTGATCATACATCCATAAAAAAGAAATGAGCGACCCACAATAGAGAATCTGTAGTATAGTTAACTCACCGATGCAAAGCAATTTCAGTAAGTATAGGGATACCAATAGGACATTTACTTGTTGGAATATATAAACTGGAATGATTCTTTTCATAGTTACCTCCGAAATAAATCTTCATAATCTAAATCTAATACCTGCACAATCCTTTCTACCCATGGACTTTGAGGCATTCGTTGTTCCATCTTATAGTGGCGAATCTTTTGATACAAACGATTCAATTCACTTGGATAGTGAAACTCTCCCGCAAACATTTTTCTGGTTAACTCAATCCAGCTGATATTTCTTTCAGCCAAAATAATGGACAAGTTCTCCCAAAATCGTTCAGCCATATTGCTTCTCCTTTAACTTGATAAATAATGTGTTTGTGCCATGTAAATCAATTGTTTCGTATCTCTTGGCAATAAAGCTCTAGCCTCTTCCAAATTCAGATTTGGATAAACTCTCTTATTTGAAACCGCAAGAGGAAGTCTAATAGTTAGTTCAGGATTTTTTAATATCATTTCAATGAAATCCGATAATCTTAAATTGTCACGGTTCTTAAATCGTAATAAATTAGGAGATAAAAACTCAAAACAATCTGAAGAATAGCTCATCATCTCAATTAATTTGTCCTTTGTCATTTCAGAAATCGAATGACAAGATACCTCTATTCCGTAGTTTTGAAAGAAATCCAAAAGAAGTTGATTTCTATGGTTATTTTTACTTAGATAGAGGTCAATCATGGGAAACCTCCCAAAGATTCGGTTCCATTTGATATTCTGATACGATTAAGGAATCTAATAAATTTGCGAAGTTAATTGGTTGCTTGTCTTCATCATAAGCTTTTACAGTTACTTGGGTTGTAAGTATTCCCTCTTTTCCCTCGGCTCGATAGCCTTGTCCATATAAAACAAAAACAAGATTTTGATGATCATCTACAAAGGCATCAGCTCCGTTCTTTATATCCTGACTTTCAAGGAATTCCATAATGTTTTGAAGATAGGATTCGTAAAATAGGGGGTAGTTGTGTTTTTTATGGTAATCATCTAAAAATGTCACCTCAAACTCACATGGATAATTGGGCATCAAAAATATTTGTTCATCCAACTGCATCATTTCTGCATCATGTAATTCTGTTTCTAATTCATCACAATCTAGTATTGACTCTTTATTTAAAGCTTTCATCTTTTTCCTCTACTTCTTTTAATTTCTTTGCGATTGCGGCAATCACAGGAACGGTTACACTATTACCAGCTTGTTTATAAAGCTGACTATTACTAGAGACTTTTCTAGCAGCTTCAAAAGCCCAATCAGGAAATCCCTGCAGTCTAAAACACTCTTTAGGGGTGATTCTTCGTATCCTCAAACGGTAAAATTGCCCATCAATTAAGACACCGGCTACATGATAAACTTGCTTATCTTCCCCTTCATAGCTAGCCACTACTACTCCCATTTGCCCACTAGTTGTTAACGTATTCGCTATACCTTTTCCAACTCTACCACGACGATACTGAGAACTTGGTCTTTCTAAATTGATTGAATCCCCAATCTCTGCTTGAGCATATCCTTTTTTCGTTGCTTCCCGTACTTTTAGAAATTGTATTGGTTCTGGAATCAGTATTTTGGGGATTTTATCTCCTCCTTGCATCGTAGTCAGTGTTGGAGATAAGCCCTCACTTCCATAGACACGACCTGTCTCCTTAAAGCTAGTTGGTAAATCTCCAACAACGACAATACCATGGCGATCCCGAGTATTTAAAGTAAACATTGGCTCTTGATTATCCTTGAAACGTCTACCATTTTGTCTTTTGTCTAATCTATCTGGTGTCATACAAGGAATCGCAACTTTAAATCCTTCTCCTTTACCACGAACTAAGGTTGGCGCAAGACCTTCTGAATAATAGACTTTACCGCTCATTCCACTTTTTGATGGATTCAAATTCCCTAATGTTTTTAAAATCTCAGAGTTAGTTGCTTGACCTTCTCGTCTGAAAGGAAATAAGAGTCTGGTACCTTTCTTTCTAGAATGTCCGATAATAAACACCCTCTCTCTGTTTTGGGGAACGCCAAAATCCTTACTGTTAAGCACCTGCCACTCAACATCAAACCCCAACTCATCAAGTGTGGTAAGGATTGTGGTGAACGTCCGTCCCTTATCGTGATTGAGTAGGCCTTTAACATTTTCAAGAAAAAGAAAACGTGGTTGGATTTGTTTGGCCGCCCGAGCAATTTCAAAGAACAGAGTGCCTCTAGTATCTTCAAATCCCAATCGTCTTCCTGCGATTGAAAATGCTTGACAAGGGAATCCCCCACAGATGATATCGACTTTCCCTCTAAGTTTTTTAAATTCGTCATCTGAAACATCTCGTATGTCATGAAATTCAATTTCTCCTTCCGTTTGAAAAATGGACTTATAAGATTTCCTAGCAAATTTATCAATCTCACAAAATCCAATACACTCGTGTCCGACACTTTCCATTCCTAGTCGAAAACCACCGATACCTGAAAATAAATCAATAAATCTCATTTCTTGATTACCCCTTCCTGATCGACTATCAATGTCCAAAGTGTCACACCACTTGAAATGACAATGAGCATAACTAATATCCACTCGATTGGCGACATTTTAACCACCTCCTTTTCTAACACGGTTATTCCAAACGGAATACAAGCCATTAAACACAAATTCAGCAAGAACTTCCGCTCGTCTAACAAAGCGAACATTGTCAAGAGCATATTGATAGATTCTCTCAAAATCAGTCATAGCTATATCACTGGCTGTTTCAGAAAAACCCTCTCGTCTAAATTGATCTTGTACCAATCCCCAAATATAATCTCGATCATATTTTGTGACCTTTTCTACTTTTCTTCTCAAGATAGGTTGAGTATTCTTTTCTTCCTCATCCTCAATAAATAAAGAATCAGTCTCACTATATTTAGTCTCACTAACTTCAGTCTCACTAGAGGCTGAATGTGAGACGGGGCCCGTTTCATTTTCAACCTGCCCTAGCCTTTTTTTAACACTAGGCCTGTTTGAATTAGCTACTGGGGTAGAAGACAACTCCCCTAAATAAATCTTATTAGCTAGTCTTCCTTTCTCACTTGAAGACTGTTGAACTTCATCAATTAAGTCATATTCTTTAAGAATTTTTTTGATAGACAGTAATTTTGACTTAGAACAACCTAACAGCCTCATCAGTTTAGAATTAGAAAATACTAAATAAACCGCCCCTTCTTCATCTATCCAACCACGACTAAGAGATAATTCTAAACGATCTTTTAAAATAGAATAAGCCACCTTTACTTCTAATTTCATATCCATATATTTCTCATCCTCAAAAAGAATTTTAGGTAATTTATAATACCGTTCTGAAGTTTGGTATTGATTTGCGGTAATTCGTTTCATAGCGCTCCTCCAAGTTCTTTGAGTATTAAATCTCCACTTGATTCCAATCGAACCAAGCCACTTTTTTC
>CAUUIG010000067.1:0-9852 GCA_963545095.1 uncultured Streptococcus sp. | reverse complement strand
GTTATCAAGCATAAGAGAGAAGGCAGAAGTTAGAGACTAGCTTCTGCTTTTTTATTTTAAAGACTTTTTTCCCAGCCTCTTTTGTGTTGTTTAAGAAAATTAGATGGTGGTTTATCTAACGATGTGTTTCAGATTCTTAAATTGATTGGTGAATTTCATGCAATCAAATCTGATTTGATAGTGAATGAAACTAAAAGTAATGATTTTAAACAATAATTTTTAAATGAACCTATTTTTTTGCTCAGTTTTGAGTGTTGTGACACACTAGATATCAATCTTTTTCAGATAACAAAAATCTAGATAGATGGCAGTAAAATATTTTATTAAAAGTAATAGAAATCCCTTGACAAAGCCATTCGGGGGGGGGGTATAATAGATAGTTGTATGATAATACTCTTCGAAAATTAAATTCAAACCACGTCAGCGTCGCCTTACCGTACTCAAGTACAGCCTGCGGCTAGCTTCCTAGTTTGCTCTTTGATTTTCATTGAGTATAAATATACCCAAAAATCGGATTATGGCTATAGGGGAACATTAAACCAATATGAATAAATACAATAGGGAAGAATTGCTTTATATGTTTGGGTATTGTTTTCAAGTTTTAAAAACAGTATCGGATTTGGACCGGGCTATTTCGGCTGAACAAAATAAAGCCTATGATAGTATTATGGGTAAATATTATAGAATTAAAAAAGTATTTAACATAATTATTATCAGTTTTATTTTGATAGTAGATATATTCGGGTCCATTATATATAGAGAACCTATAACTTCGTTAATTATTATACAAGTACCTCTAACTTATGGAGTCTTTCAATTGCTATTTTTTCCTATTTTTGCTATTGTAAAAGCATTTTATAATCATTCTGCCAAGAAGGAATTTTCAAATGCTTATGATAATGATGCTTCTAATAAATATCGCCAAAAAGGTGTAGAACTGTTGAGAGATAAGCAGTTCCTTGATTATAAAGAAGAAATTCCAGAAGATTATTTTAATATGGATGACCTATATCTCTTATATAGTTATCTAGAAACTTATAGAGCTGATAACTTTAAAGAAGCAGCTAATTTACTGGCGGAAGAGAAACACCGTGAAAGAGTGGAATACAATCAGGAAGTAATGCAAAGTAGTTTAGCTACTATCCAAGATAATGTTCGTTATCAATCTGTAATTCAGACAATTCAATTATTAGAGACAAGGACTCATCATAGGATTATAGAAAACAGGTAATCAGAGAATTAGAATACTGAACTTTGTTCCTCTTAGGAGAACAGGTTATAATTTTGAAAATAAATCATGAATTTTATATTAGGAGAACATATGCAAAAGAAAGATATTTTATTAGGTGCTGGTTTAACTTCTGTTCTTGTCGGTGCTGGTGTTGTTAATACAGCTGTTCAAGCAGACGAGCTTACACAACCTACCACATCAACAACCATACAAAAAACAGCAGTGACAGGTCAAGATTTGTCTAAAGCTCAAGATGTTGCCAAATCTGCACAAGCAACAGTCAACCAAAAGGTCGAAGATGTAAAAGCTGCAGAAGCTCAACAGACAACCGCTGCGAACGCAATTGCGAATATCAAAGAAGATATCAAAACTGCTCAAAATGCTGCTACAATTGTTGAAGAACAAAATAAGGTTATTGATGCTAAAACTGAACAAAAATCAGAACTTAGTACAGAACTTTCAAACGCAAAAACGACCGAACAAACAGCAAAAGATGAATTGACATCAGCTCAGCAAGCTCATAATAACACTGTAAGTGCTGTCAAAAATGCTGAGAAAATAGTTGAAGATAAGAAGACTGCTTTGGACCAAGCAACTGCAACAGTTAGTCAAGACCCTAAAGAAATTCAAACAGAATTGGATGGTGTCACTAACCAAGTGACTGCCAAATCTGCACAAATCGCTGCTACAAGTAGCCGTATTGACGCTAAACAGCAAGAAGTGGATAATTACAAACCAGTTATCAAAACAACTGATTTGAATCCATCTGAACGCAATGCAGTAGCTCATGACAACCTTATGGATTACGAGCATAATCGCAATAATGCACCAAAAGATGCATCAGGCAATCCAACAATGGAACCTGTTAACTTCCAAGGTGTCAAGATTGTTGAAATCGAAGCAACTCAAGACATGTTAGATTTCCAAAAAGCCCTTGAAGACTACCGTAAAGCCCCTTATGACTTTGCGACTCGTACTTACAAGGAACGTCCAGTCTTCCGCTATAAAGTGGATAATCGTGGATTGTCACAAGCCTTTGTTAAATTGCTTAATGAGTTGCGTGAAGCAAACGGTGTCGCAGGTAATATGCAAGTGGATGATGCTTACTTGGATTACGCACAACAACGTGCTAACGAAATGCAACGTAATAATAAGATGAGTCATCAAACAACATTGACCGCTCCAGGCAACAAAAATGAAAAAGGTCTTGAAAATATAGTTAATGGTTTCGGGGAATTTGCATCTTCCGAAGATGGATACATCCATTTCAATCGCATTGTGACAAACGAAACATTGGCTTACGATATGTTGCTCACATGGTATGATGATTATCTGAACGTAAACGGCGCTAGACATGGTCACCGTCGCGCTCTTCTTGTGCCAATGGGTGGTAAAATGGGGTTAGCCCTTGCCAACATCGTCGGTTCTAATAATGTGTCTCGTTACGCAGCATTCGAAAACAATGCCCATACAGGTAGCACTTATTCAACTGATGAGGATGGTACAACCTACCTTGAAGAAGAAAGTGATTCTACTAAGGCGTATGTGGCCAACTACGACAACTTCAAGGATGACGCGCTTAACCCAACCTTCTACGGTCGCAAAATGAAATTCATCGCAGACCATCACTTTGTGTTTGTAACTCACAAACAAGAAGGGGATAACAGTGCGCTAGTACGTGATTTGAATGAACTCAAATCTCTAAAAGCTAGACAAGAAGATGAACGAAACGCACTTGTTGCACGTCAAACTGCATTAGCTGGTAAAGTGTCAGCAGCTACACGTAGTCAAGAACAACGCACAACTGCTATTGCAAATGCAACAACTGAGTTGAACAATGCAACTGCAGCTCTTGAAACAGCTAAATTGGCAGCGAACGCAACAGAAGCAACTCTTAAAGAAAAGAACGTTGCAGCTGAGCGTGCTACAAATTACGTCAACCATTTGACTGAACGTGTAGCAGCAGTCCAAGGTGAAATCAACAAAGCAACCGAGGCTCGTGATGAGGCAACTCGTTTACAAGGTCAATTGAGCAATTTAACTGCTAAATTAGCAGAAGCTGAGCAAGACAAAGTGAATGCTGACCAACGAGTAGCTGATGCAAAATTAGCACTCAAACAGGCACAAAAAGCACTTTCTGCTGCTGAATCTGATGTGCAACATCTGACTGATATCCTTCCGATTGATAAAGCTCTTGTAGTCTATCAAGATAATCAAGGCCTAGTATCTGCTGTCACTCGTCAAACACCAGTCAGTGAACTTCCAGCATTTGACTTGGATAGCGAATTGAATGGTTACAAAGTGACTACCAACGCTGATGGTATCGGTACAACTACAACTACCGCGCCTATTGCAGAAGAGCTTCCAACATTTGATTTGGATGGTGAGTTGAACGGTTACAAAGTGAACCATAATGCAGATGGTATTGTGTCAACTCCAATCACTACACCAACTGTAGATGAACTCCCAACCTTTGATTTGAATGGCTACAAGACAAGTCCAAAACATGCTGGTGCTAGACCGAATGACACGCCATCTCAAACATTACCTACGTTTAGTAGAAAAGATGCGACTAAACAGGAGTTACCAAATACTGGTAGTTATTCTCGAGTGGAACGTCAGATAGCTCTCGGTGGATATACTATTTTGGGATTAATTTTAGGATTTACAATTCAACGTAAACGTGAACGCTAAAAGGGATAAAATTTGTCATTTTTATAAGATTGTTTTAAGAGCCTGAGAACTATTTTGTTTCAGGCTCTTTTTATCTAAAAATTAAGAAATGAGCATATTTCTTTTCTTGTTTGTCTGAATTGGTTATAATATATGGTACAAAGGAATGAATGAATATGTATCGTGTTATAGAAATGTACGGAGATTTTGAACCGTGGTGGTTCTTAGAAGGTTGGGAAGAAGATATTGTAGCTAGTAAGAAATTTGACCAGTATTATGATGCTCTCAAATACTACAAAACTTGCTGGTTTAGATTGGAACAAGAATCTCCTCTTTATAAAAGTAGAAGTGACTTGATGACCATTTTTTGGGATCCAGAAGACCAACGCTGGTGTGATGAATGTGATGAGTATTTACAACAATACCATTCTTTGGCTCTTTTACAGGATGAACAGGTTATCCCAGATGAAAAACTACGTCCAGGCTATGAAAAACAAACTGGTCAGGAAAGGCACCGTTCTTGCCGTATGAAATTAAAATAGAGAAAAAGTAACTTTTTGGAGTTGCTTTTTTTATTTTCCCAAATCTTTGCGAATAGTATAGGTGAGGAGGTAAGTATGGTTCAAGAAATTGCACAAGAAATCATTCGTTCAGCTCGGAAAAAAGGGGCGCAAGACATTTATTTTGTACCTAAGTTAGACGCTTATGAGCTTCATATGAGGGTCGGAGATGAGCGATGTAAAATTGGTAGTTATGATTTTGAAAAGTTTGCGGCTGTCATCAGTCACTTTAAGTTTGTGGCGGGTATGAATGTTGGAGAAAAGCGACGTAGTCAACTTGGTTCCTGTGATTATGAATATGACCAGAAGATGGCGTCCCTACGTTTATCTACTGTAGGTGATTATCGAGGGCATGAGAGTTTAGTTATTCGTTTGTTGCATGATGAGAAGCAGGATTTGCATTTTTGGTTTCAGGATATCGAAGAACTGGGCAAGCAGTATAGGCAACGTGGTCTCTATCTCTTTGCTGGTCCAGTCGGTAGTGGCAAGACAACCTTGATGCATGAATTGGCCAAGTCCCTCTTTAAAGGACAGCAAGTCATGTCCATTGAAGATCCTGTCGAAATCAAGCAGGACGACATGCTCCAGTTGCAGTTGAACGAAGCAATCGGGTTGACCTATGAAAATCTAATCAAGCTTTCCCTACGTCATCGACCAGATCTCTTGATTATCGGAGAAATTCGAGACAGCGAGACGGCGCGTGCAGTGGTCAGAGCCAGTTTGACAGGGGCGACAGTCTTTTCAACCATTCATGCCAAGAGTATCCGAGGTGTTTATGAACGCCTGCTGGAGTTGGGTGTGACGGAGGAGGAATTAACAGTTGTTCTGCAAGGAGTCTGCTACCAGAGATTAATCGGGGGAGGAGGAATCGTTGACTTTGCAAACAAAGACTATCAAGAACACCAGCCAACTAGCTGGAATGAACAGATTGACCAGCTTCTTAAAGATGGACATATCACAAGTCTTCAGGCTGAAACGGAAAAAATTAGCTACAGCTAAGCAAAAAAATATCATCACCTTGTTTAACAATCTCTTTTCCAGCGGTTTTCATCTGGTGGAGACTATCTCCTTTTTAGATAGGAGTGCTTTGTTAGACAAGCAGTGTGTGACCCAGATGCGCACGGGCTTGTCTCAGGGGAAATCATTCTCAGAAATGATGGAAAGTTTGGGATTTTCAAATGCTATTATCACTCAGTTATCCCTAGCTGAAGTTCATGGAAATCTCCACCTGAGTTTGGGGAAGATAGAAGAGTATCTAGACAATCTGGCCAAGGTCAAGAAAAAGTTAATTGAAGTAGCGACCTATCCCTTGATTTTGCTGGGATTTCTTCTCTTAATTATGCTGGGGCTACGCAACTACCTACTACCACAACTGGATAGTAGTAATATTGCCACCCAAATTATCGGCAATCTGCCACAAATCTTTCTAGGAATGGTAGGGTTTGTTTCCATACTTGCCCTTTTAGCACTAACTTTTTATAAAAGAAGTTATAAGATGCGGGTCTTTTCTATCTTAGCACGCCTTCCCTTTCTTGGAATCTTTGTGCAGACCTATTTGACAGCCTATTATGCGCGTGAGTGGGGGAATATGATTTCGCAGGGGATGGAGCTGACGCAGATTTTTCAAATCATGCAGGAACAAGGTTCCCAGCTCTTTAAAGAAATCGGTCAAGATTTGGCTCAAGCTCTACAAAATGGCCGCGAATTTTCTCAAACCATAGCAACCTATCCTTTCTTTAAAAAGGAGTTGAGTCTCATTATTGAGTATGGTGAAGTCAAGTCTAAGCTGGGGAGTGAGTTGGAAATCTATGCTGAAAAAACTTGGGAAGCATTTTTTACCCGAGTCAATCGCACCATGAATCTGGTGCAACCACTGGTCTTTATCTTTGTGGCTCTAATTATCGTTTTACTTTATGCGGCAATGCTCATGCCCATGTATCAAAATATGGAGGTAAATTTTTAAAATGAAAAAAATGATGACATTCTTGAAAAAAGCTAAGGTTAAAGCTTTCACACTTGTGGAGATGTTGGTGGTCTTGCTCATCATCAGCGTACTTCTCTTGCTTTTTGTACCTAATCTGACCAAGCAAAAAGAAGCAGTCAATGACAAAGGAAAAGCTGCTGTTGTTAAGGTGGTAGAAAGTCAGGCAGAACTTTATAGCTTGGATAAAAATGAAGATGCTAGCCTAAGCAAGTTACAAGCAGATGGGCGAATCACAAAAGAACAGGCTAAAGCTTATAAAGAATACCATGATAAAAATGGAGGAGCAAATCGTAAAGTCAATGATTAAGGCCTTTACCATGTTTGAAAGTCTATTGGTTTTGGGTTGTGTGAGTATCCTTGCCTTGGGCTTGTCCGGTTCTGTTCAGTCCACTTTTGCTGCGGTAGAGGAGCAGATTTTCTTTATGGAGTTTGAAGAACTCTATCGGGAAACTCAAAAACGCAGTGTAGCCAGTCAGCAAAAGACTAGTCTGAACTTAGATGGGCAGACGATCAGTAACGGCAGTCAAAAGTTGACAGTTCCTAAAGGGATTCAAGCACCATCAGGCCAAAGTATTACATTTGACCGAGCTGGGGGCAATTCGTCCCTGGCTAAGGTTGAATTTCAGACCAGTAAAGGAGCGATTCGCTATCAATTATATCTAGGAAATGGAAAAATTAAACGCATTAAGGAAACAAAAAATTAGGGCAGTGATTTTACTGGAAGCAGTAGTTGCTCTAGCTATCTTTGCTAGCATTGCAACTCTCCTTTTGGGACAAATTCAAAAAAATAGGCAAGAAGAAGCAAAAATTTTGCAAAAGGAAGAAGTCCTGAGGGTAGCTAAGATGGCCTTGCAAACAGGTCAAAATCAGGTAAACATCAACGGAGTTGAGATTCAGGTGTTTTCTAGTGAAAAAGGATTGGAGGTCTACCATGGTTCAGAACAGTTGTTGGCTATCAAAGAGCCATAAGGTCAAGGCTTTCACCTTGTTGGAATCCCTGATTACCCTTATTGTCATCAGTGGAAGCTTACTCCTCTTTCAAGCCATGAGTCAGCTCCTCGTTTCAGAAATTCGCTATCAGCAGCAAAGTGAGCAAAAAGAGTGGCTCTTATTTGTGGACCAGCTGGAGGCAGAATTAGACCGTTCGCAGTTCGAAAAAGTAGAAGGTAATCGCATTTATATGAAGCAGGATGGCAAGGATATTGCGATAGGTAAGTCTAAATCGGATGATTTTCGGAAAACTGATGCCAGTGGACGAGGCTATCAGCCTATGGTTTATGGCCTCAAATCTGCGCAGATTACAGAGGACAATCAACTGGTGCGTTTTCGTTTCCAGTTTCAAAAAGGCTTAGAAAGGGAGTTCATCTATCGTGTGGAAAAAGCAAAAAGTTAAGGCAGGAGTTCTCCTCTATGCAGTCACCATGGCAGCCATTTTTAGCCTTTTGTTACAATTTTACTTGAACCGACAAGTCGCTCACTATCAAGACTATGCTTTAAATAAAGAAAAGCTGATTGCCTTTGCTATGGCTAAACGAACCAAAGATAAGGTTGATAAGGAAAGTGGGGAACAGAACTTTAATCTGGGTCAGGTGAGTTATCAAAATAAGAAAACAAGCTTGACGACAGTGGTTCGTACGCCTAAGAGTCAATATGAATTCATCTTTCCTTCCGTCAAAATCAAAGAAGAGAAAAGAGATAAAAAGGAAGAGGTAGCGACCGATTCAAGCGAAAAAGTGGAGAAGAAAAAATCAGACGAGAAGTCTGAAAAGAAAGAGAATTCCTAGCTAATCAAGCTACTTTGTGTTAAACTAAAAGCATGAAACATGATTTTAACCACAAAGCAGAAACTTTTGATTCCCCTAAAAATATCTTTCTTGCAAATTTGGTTTGTCAAGCTGTCGAGAAACAGATTGATCTTCTATCAGACAAAGAAATTTTGGATTTCGGTGGAGGGACGGGTCTGTTAACCTTGCCCCTATCCAAGCAGGCCAAGTCTGTAACATTAGTGGATATTTCGGAGAAAATGCTGGAGCAAGCTCGTTTGAAAGCGGAGCAGCAAGACATCAAGAATATCCAGTTTTTGGAGCAAGATTTACTGGCAAATCCCTTGGAGCAAGAGTTTGACCTCATTGTTGTTTGTCGGGTTCTTCACCATATGCCGGATTTAGATGCGGCTCTCTCACTGTTTCATCAACATCTGAAGGAAGATGGACAACTCCTCATTGCTGATTTTACCAAGGCGGAAGCTAACCATCACGGCTTTGAATTGACTGAACTGGAAAAACAGCTAATTGAGCACGGTTTTTCATCTATGCATAGTCAGATCCTCTATAGCGCTGAAGACCTGTTTCAAGGAAATTATTCAGAACTCTTTTTTACAGTAGCCCAAAAATCACTCGCCTAGTCAGGGAGTGATTTTTCTATAAGGATGGAAAAAAAGAGGGAAATTTGATAAGATAGGAATATGAATTTTGAAAAAATTGAACAAGCTTATACCTATTTACTAGAGAATGTCCAAGTTATCCAAAGTGATTTGGCAACCAATTTTTATGACGCTTTGGTGGAGCAAAACAGTATCTATCTAGATGGTGAGACTGAGTTAGAGCAGGTCAAGGAGAACAATCAAGCCCTTAAGCGTTTAGCGCTACGCAAAGAAGAATGGCTCAAGACCTACCAGTTTCTCTTGATGAAGGCTGGGCAAACAGAACCCTTGCAGGCCAATCACCAGTTTACACCAGATGCTATTGCTTTACTTTTGGTGTTTATTGTGGAGGAATTGTTTAAAGAGGAGGAAATCACTATCCTCGAAATGGGTTCTGGCATGGGGATTCTGGGCGCTACTTTCTTAACCTCTCTTGCTAAGAAAGTGGATTACTTGGGAGTGGAAGTAGATGATTTGCTGATTGATTTGGCAGCTAGTATGGCAGATGTAATTGGTTTGCAGGCTGGCTTTGTCCAAGGAGATGCCGTTCGTCCACAAATGCTCAAAGAAAGTGACGTGGTCATCAGCGACTTGCCTGTCGGCTATTATCCTGATGATGCCGTTGCGTCGCGTCATCAAGTTGCTTCTAGACAAGAACATACTTACGCCCATCACTTGCTCATGGAACGAGGTCTTAAGTACCTCAAGTCAGATGGATACGCTATTTTTCTCGCTCCGAGTGATTTGTTGACCAGCCCTCAAAGTGATTTGTTGAAAGGATGGTTGAAAGAGGAGGCGAATCTAGTTGCCATGATTAGTTTGCCTGAAAATCTCTTTGCCAATGCCAAACAATCCAAGACTATTTTTATCTTGCAGAAGAAAAGTGAAACAGCAGTAGATCCTTTTGTTTATCCTCTTGCTAGCTTACAAGATGCAAGTGTTTTAATGAAATTTAAAGAAAATTTTCAAAAATGGACTCAAG
>CAUUIG010000066.1:0-9915 GCA_963545095.1 uncultured Streptococcus sp. | reverse complement strand
TCATCATTCACTATTCTTTGAAAATCAAAATTTCTCGAACAGCAACTATTATACCCTAAAATCAGTATTTTGACAAATTTAGAAAAAAACCGATATCAATCTATCGGCTTTTCAACATTTACATTCTTTTTTCAGCTTCTGCTTTGATTTTTTCAACTACTTCTTGAATATTCAAACCAGTTGTATCAAGGTAGACAGCATCCTCTGCTTGTTTGAGAGGAGAAGTCTCACGATGACTATCCTTGTAGTCACGCGCAGCAATTTCCTCTTTTAGGGTTTCAAGGTCTGTTTCAATTCCCTTGGCAATATTTTCCTTGTAACGGCGCTCTGCTCTTTCATCTACCGAAGCTACTAGGAAAATTTTCAATTCTGCTTGTGGCAATACAACAGTCCCAATATCGCGACCATCCATGACAATCCCACCTTGCAGGGCAATCTCTTGTTGGAGAGAAACTAGTTTCTCACGTACTTCAGGAATTGCTGCAATAGCAGAAACATGATTGGTCACTTCATTTTCACGGATAGGATGAGTAATATCCACATCTCCTACAAAGACAAGCTGTTCTCCAGTTTCTGAACGCCCAAAACTGATTGGATGCTGGTCCAATAAGTCTAAGAGTTCTTCAACTTGTTCAACTCCTAATTGGTTCCTGAGAGCCATATAAGTCGCTGCACGATACATGGCTCCTGTATCAAGGTAGGTATAACCAAAATCCTTAGCAATAATCTTTGCGACCGTACTCTTACCACTTGAAGCAGGACCGTCAATAGCAATTTGAATTGTTTTCATATCAACTCCTATTTGATTTTAACAACATCACCTGGATTAGCAAACCAAGATCCTGTAGCCATGTGCCCAGGATTTAAGGCTTCTAACTGTGCAATCGAAATCCCCGCACGAGCTGCAATAGCTGCTTCTCCTTCTCCAGCCAAGACTTTTGTCGTCCCTTCTGGATCTGTTGAATGTTCTGAACTACTAGATGACTCTTCCTTACCCTCTGAACTAGAAGATGCCTGCTCTGAACTACTAGAAGATGAAATCTGTACTACATTTGCATCAGAATCGTGAAAATCTTTTAAGGCTGCCGTACGATTGCTCCCACCCGATGACAGATAGATAAGAACAATAATCATCACGACTACAATCACAAAGAAAATACTTGCTAAGATAGTTAAGATACGATTAGCAATGACTCCTCCGCCTTGTTCTCTCTTACGACGTTGTATTCTTGTTTCTTCTTGATTTTCATAAATATCTTCTTGCCACGGTTCTTTTGCCATACCTTACTCCTTGTTTTTTTTTACTTTTCTTATTACAATATAAATATGAAAATCACACTTATACCTGAACGTTGCATTGCCTGTGGGCTTTGCCAAACTTATTCTGAATTATTTGACTATCACGATAATGGAATCGTGCGTTTTTACGATGACCCTGATCAACTAGAAAAAGAAATTTCTCCTAGCCAAGACGTCCTAGAAGCTGTTAGAAACTGTCCGACACGCGCCTTGATTAAAGATTAACTCTAATATCAATACGAACGTTCCACTCCTTCTAGTTTAGCATATTTCCATGTAAAATTATAGTCTTTTCACTTTATTTTTTTCTGTAAAATCAGGAAGGTCACTTTTTTCTTTAACGAGATAAAGTGGTCTTTTTTTAGTCTCTAGATAAATCTTACTGATATACTTGCCGAGAATCCCAATGGTCAAGAGTTGAATGCCTCCAAGAAAGAGAATGACAGCCATCAGAGAGGTCCAACCTGATGTCGGATTACCCAAAATGAGAGTCCGAACCACAACAAAAAATGTCATAAGCAGAGAAATAAAACAAGATAGGAGACCAGCCACAAAGGCAATAATCAAGGGAAAATCTGAAAAATTAACAATCCCTTCGATGGAGTAGAAAAAGAGTTGCCTAAAACTCCAACTGGTCTTACCAGCCTGCCTTTCGACATTTGGATAGTCCAGATAATGGGTTTTAAAACCGACCCAGGCAAAGAGACCCTTTGAAAAACGATTGGACTCGGTCAAGCTTAAAATGGCATCGACTACAGACCTTCTCATCATACGAAAATCACGGACACCTGATGGCAGGGCTACTGGACTATTTTTTTTCATGAAGCCGTAAAAGAGATTAGCACAGAAACTGCGAAAGAAAGGTTCCCCCTCTCGACTAGTTCTCCGTGTCCCAACACAGTCCAAGTCTGCATTCTGGTCTAGTAATTTTTTCATCTCAAGCAGCATACTAGGAGGATCTTGGAGGTCTGCATCCATCACCACCACCAAATCTCCTGTCGCATATTGCAAGCCTGCATAGAGGGCTGCTTCTTTGCCAAAATTTCGCGAGAAAGAAATATAATGCACTGCCGGATTGTGCTCCCGATAGGCCTTTAAGAGTTCCAAGGTTCCATCGCTCGATCCATCATCGACAAAGATATACTCGATTTCTGTTTCCAAATTTGGAAGTAAAGTTTCCAAAGCCTGATAAAAAAGAGGAAGTACTTCCTCTTCGTTTAAACAGGGGACAATGATTGACATCACCATCTTAGTCTTCAAATCCATTTGGATGCTTACTTTGCCAACGCCATGCATCTTCACACATTTGAGTGATGCCTAATTCTGCTTCCCAGCCCAGTTCTGCTTTGGCTTTTGCAGGATCTGAATAGCAGGCTGCGATATCACCTGGTCGGCGATCTACGATGCGATAAGGAATTGGACGTCCCACTGCTTTTTCCATGTTTTGGATAATTTCAAGAACTGAGTAGCCTTTACCTGTTCCAAGGTTATAAACGTTTAGGCCTGAACCTTTTTGGATTTTTTGTAGAGCTGCAACGTGACCTTTAGCCAAATCGACAACGTGGATATAATCACGAACACCAGTTCCGTCTTCCGTATCGTAATCGTCTCCAAACACTTGCACTTGCTCTAATTTCCCAACGGCTACTTGCGTCACATATGGCAAGAGATTGTTTGGAATACCGTTTGGATTTTCTCCCAAATCTCCGCTCTCATGGGCTCCGATTGGGTTGAAATAACGAAGCAAGACCACATTCCATTCTGAGTCTGCCTTGTAGATATCCGTCAAAATTTCCTCTAGCATAAGCTTAGTACGGCCGTATGGATTGGTCACTGAAAGTGGGAAATCTTCCAAGATGGGCACTGTATGAGGATCACCATAAACTGTCGCAGAAGAACTGAAAATGATGTTTTTACAGTTGTTTTCTTCCATGGCTTTTAGAAGACTGACAGTTCCAGCGATATTATTGTCATAGTAGGCAAGAGGGATACGGGTAGATTCACCGACAGCCTTCAAACCAGCAAAGTGAATGACACCTGTTGGTTCTTCTTGCTTGAAAATATCTCTGAGAGTATCTGTATCACGGATATCTGCCTCATAGAAAGGCACTTCAACTCCTGTAATTCTCTCAACAACTTCTAAACTTTTTCTGTTACTATTAACAAGGTTATCCACCACAACAACTTGATGACCTGCTTGGATTAACTCAATAACTGTGTGGGTTCCGATAAAACCCGCTCCACCCGTTACCAAAATCTTTTCTTGCATCTTCTTTCCTCGATTCTCGGATTATTTTTTCTTATTTTACCATTTTTGATAGGGAATGTCATTTGCCATCCTAGAGGGTAGGATAAAATTCCAGTAAAATGCTTATTCGCTTTTTACCCGTTTGACATAGTTTTCAATTGGGTAGTTTAGAGGGTCCAAGGTCAACTCTTTTCCTTGGACCAGTTGAGCTAGATGGTAGCCAATGATAGGACCAGTTGTGAGGCCTGATGAACCTAGTCCACTAGCAGCATAGACACCTGCCAATTCTGGCACCTGCCCAAAGAAAGGAGAGAAATCGCTGGTATAGGCACGGATTCCCACACGATCAGCTCTTAAAGTCGCTTTAGCTAAAACTGGGTAGTGAGGCAAGGCCGCCTCCTCCATTTGTTGGAGTAAGGTTTCATCTACCGTCAAATCAAATCCCATGTCATTTTCGTGGGTAGCGCCTAGGGACAATTTCCCACCTGCAAAAGGAATCAAATCCCACTCCCCTTCTGGCATAACAACAGGGTAAGCTTCCATGTCTTGGGCAAGCTGATAATCTCGGAGCTGTCCTTTCTGAGGACGGACATCCACAGCATAACCCAAGGGTTCTAACAAGTCCCACAACCAAGCTCCCGTCGCCAAAATAACCTGATCAAACACCTCTTCGTCAATCTGGTAACCTGATGCTAAAGGTGTCAGAGTTACTTTTTCTTTGACCAGCTTGACCTGACTGGCTTCCAGCAAACGAGTCACTAAGAGTTGGCCATCTACTCTCGCTCCACCAGAAGCATAGAGGAGGCTGCCGAAACCCTGCAAGCCAGGGAATAATTCATTTGCTGATGCTGGGTCCAGAATGGCTAATTGCCCTATCAAGGGAGATTCTTCTCTACGCTGAAGGGCTAGTTGATAGAGTTCTTCCAACTTAGTTTCATCCTTTTTCAGGAGAAAGACTCCCGAACGCTGGTAAAAGTCAATTTCTTGCCCTGACTTTTCTAAATCAGCCAACAAATCCACATAAAAGTCTGCCCCCAAGCGCGCCATTTTGTACCAGGCTTTATTGCGGCGTTTGGAAAACCAAGGACTGATAATTCCTGCTGCGGCCTTGGTAGCTTGACCTTGTCCATGGTCAAAGACGCTTACTTCTAGATCACTTTCTTTCGAGAGATAGTAGGCAGCTGTTGCCCCCACAATTCCTGCTCCAATAATGGCAACTTTTTTCATTGTTTTCACTTTCTAACTAGATATGGTGGAAAGGATTGGTCGATGCTTGACTAGGTACAATATCGATTGTCCAGCCTTTTTCCTCTTTCCATTGATTAAGAAACTCTGCAATTTTTTCCACAAAAAGCACCTCAATATAGTGACCTGGGTCCAATGCCAACAAACCATCAGACAACATATCCTGGGCAGTGTGGTAGTAAATATCACCAGTGATATAGACATCCGCTCCTTTAGCTAAAGCATCCTTATAGAAAGACTGCCCGCTTCCACCACAGATGGCCACTCTTGAAATAGGCTTCTGTAAATCACTTTCTTGATAATGCACCATTCGAAGGCTATCTAGGCCAAAGACTTGCTTGACATGTTGGGCAAAATCTCCAAATATCTGAGACTGAATATTCCCAATACGCCCAATCCCACGTTCAGGACCTGTCTCCTGTAGATAAGTCGTCTCCTCAATTCCTAGCATCTGGCAGAACCAGTCATTGAGGCCATTTTCAACGATGTCAATATTGGTATGGCTGACATAAACTGCGATGTCATGCTTGATCAGGTCGATGTAAATCTGATTTTGTGGACGGCTAGCTACCAAATCCTTGATGGGACGGAAAATCGGCGCGTGCTTGACGATAATCAAATCCACACCCTTTTCAATGGCTTCAGCCACCGTTTCTTCACGAATATCCAGAGCCACCATGACACTTTGGATATCCTTGTCCAAAGTGCCAATTTGCAGACCACGACTGTCTCCCTCCATGGAAAATTCCTGAGGGCAAAAGGCTTCATACACCTTAATCACTTCACTTGCTAGCATGGAGAACCTCCTTGATGGCTTGAATTTTATCTACTAGAACTTGACGTTCCTCCAGATTTTTTTCTGGAATTTGTCCGAGGGCGAACTCTAGCTTCTCAGCTTCTTTTTGCCATTTTTGGACAAAGACTGGACTGACTTCTTTGGACAAGAAGGATCCAAAGCGAACATCACTGGCTGATAGCTTCATTTGTCCTGCTTCCACCACCAAAATCTCGTAAAACTTACCAGCTTCTTCTAAGATGCTTTCAGCTACAATCTGGAAACCATGGTCTTGTAACCAAATACGCAAGTCGTCTTCACGATTATTGGGCTGGAGGATCAATCGTTCTACATTAGCTAACTTGTCCAAGCCTTCTTCTAAAATCCTAGCAATCAAACGACCACCCATACCAGCAATAGTAATGACAGACACTTGGTCTCCCTCTTCAAAGGCTGCCAAGCCATTGGCTAAACGAACCTGGATTTTCTCCTTAAGGACGTGACTTTCAACATTTTTGACCGCAGACTGGTAGGGACCAACCACAACCTCACCTGCAATGGCACCTTCAATTTGTCCTCTCTCAACCAACTCGATAGGCAGATAAGCATGGTCACTCCCCACATCTAGTAAAATGGCTCCCTGCGGCACAAAAGACGCCACTAATTCTAATCTCTTTGAAATCATCTTCTCTCACTTTCCAAACTCTATTATCTCTTATTATACCACATTTCAGTTAGCAATCTTGCACCTAAAAAGACCGCAATCCACAGATTGCAGCCTTTCTTTATTTTCTGGCTTGATAGCGACTAGTCAGGATGAAAATCACGGTAAAGACAGCCATCATGACACCATAAACAGGTAATGTTTGTCCTGTCAAAGTCGAAATTTCAAGCAGTTTTTGAATTCTTGGGAAGAGAGCTGTGGCTAGGAAGCCTCCTACTGACCAAACAATCAAGAGGACACGCCAGAGGGTAAATGGCATGCAGGCTCTAAATACGGATAAGAAACCAATTGACCCCAAGAGATAATAGAGGAGAGTTGATATTTCTAACTCAGACCAACCTTGGCTCGCGCCAAATATTTTCACAAAGAGAACGCTGAATACAACCATGAGAGCGCTTGGTAGGGCACGAAGCATGGATTTTATGAGGAAGTTTGGCTCAACAGGTTTGATATTTCTTTCAAAAGTCAGAACAAATGGTGGGAAACCTTCTACAAATTGGTCTATCATAGTAATCTGGATTGGAATGAAGGGGAAAATCAAGATCCATTCAGACCGTCCCAGAAGAGCACTGGCAATACAGATGACTGCGAGCAAGAATGAGTAGATGGTCTTTATCAAGAAAATCGGTGCAATGTGGGCAATGTTATTGACCACACGACGACCTTCAAAGAGAATCTCAGGAACATCATTAAAGTCAGAGTTCAAGAGAACCAGATTGGCAATCTGACGAGTCGCAGGATCTCCCTCAGCCATCACGATAGAACAATCCGCCTCACGAAGAGCCAGGATATCATTGACTCCGTCCCCTGTCATAGCCGTTGTATGCCCTGCTTTTTTCAGAGTTTGGATGATAAGTTTCTTTTGATGAGGGGAAACACGACCGAAAATAGCTGTCTCCTCAGCCATAGCAATCAATTCCTCATCCGTAATTTTTGAACAATCGACATAGCTGTTATAGTCCGCAAAACCAGCCTTCTGGGCAATGCTGGATACCGTAACTGGATTGTCACCAGAGATAATCTTGAGCCCCACTTCCTGAGAACGGAGATAGTCCAGCGTCTCTGCTGCTCCCTCTCGAATCGGGTCCAAGATTTCCAGCAAGGCTAGAGCCTGAATATCAGATGGTTTCTGTGGCTTGTGATGGTCTAATTTCTCCTGACTGAGAGCTAAGACCAAGACACGTGAACCTCTCTCCAAGGCCTCTCTGGCTTCTGGGACCTCAGAATCCAGCAACATCTCAGGCGCCCCTAAGAAAACTGTTCCCAAACCTTCTAACTCCATGGCTCCCCACTTGCGGTCGCTTGAGAAAGGCAGATTGGAAATCATAGGGTAGGCTACTTCTCCCACAAAACGCTGGCGAATGGCTTGAGCTGTTGGATTTTTATCCTCACTATGGGCCATATAACTGACCAAGATGCTAGCAAGTGCTGACTCTCCATACTCTTCGGTCAAAGGAAGAACAGCCTCCACCTGCATCTTTCCTTGGGTGATGGTACCCGTCTTGTCCAGACAGAGCATATCCACGCGCGCCAAGGTCTCAACAGAGTACATCTCCTGCACCAAGACCTTTTTCAAACCTAGCTTGATAACTGCAGTCAAGAGCGAAGTAATGGTCAAAAGAGCAATTCCCTTGGGCAACATCCCCAAAAGGGCTGTTGACGAATTTACAACGGATGACTTGAGAGGCAAACCTTTTAAAAGCAAGGCTTCTAGCAAGAGAGCCAGACCAAAAGGAATGATAATCTTCCCAGTAAAACCTGCTAACTTGTCCAGCGATTTCATGATACGAGAGTTGATTGGTTTAACTGTCTTGGCTTCCAGCATGAGTTTGGCAGCATAGTTGTCTGCACCGACATGGTGAACTTGAGCTAAAACTGACCCACTGGCTAGGAAACTTCCTGACAAAAGCAAGGCATCCACTTCCTTTTGCACCAAATCACTTTCCCCCGTCAACATGGCTTCATTGACTTCCGCAAAGCCTTCCAAAACCAAGGCATCACTGGGAATCTGCTCTCCTGCAGACAGACGAATGACATCTCCTAGCACCAATTCTTCCGGATTAAGAGCAACTTCCTGACCATCACGAATAGTCTTGACCTTTTCCTTGGTCATGAGATTGAGCTTGTCCACCATGTGTTTAGCCCGTAGCTCGGTCACAATCCCAGAAAAAGCGTTAAAGCAGATAACGGCAAAGAAGACCAAATTGCTCCAGGCCTGCACAAAGGCTAGTGCCAAAGCAATGGCAAAGTTCAAAGCGTTAAAAAGGGTAAAGACATTTCGTTTAACGATTTGCCAAGTACTGGTACTGGCCGAAGCAGTAAAATCATTGACCAAGCCCTTAGCCTGTCTTTCCTTGACTTCTCTTTGGGTTAATCCCATAATCTTATTTTTATCCATGAATTCTATCATATCATTTTTTCTAAAAGAATTCTAATCTCATCTCAAATATACATCTAGTCACGGAAAAAAGTTTGCCAGCCCTCCTTTGATAAGGTATAATATTAACAAGAAAAGAATCGAAGGAGATCGCATGTTTTATACTTATTTACGCGGATTGGTTGTATTGCTCCTATGGTCCATCAATGGCAATGCCCACTATCATAATACTGATAAAATTCCTAATCAAAATGAAAATTATATTCTGGTTGCACCTCACCGTACTTGGTGGGATCCTGTTTACATGGCCTTTGCGACCAAGCCAAAACAATTTATCTTTATGGCCAAAAAAGAACTCTTTACTAACCGTATCTTTGGTTGGTGGATTCGTATGTGTGGTGCCTTTCCTATTGATCGTGAAAATCCTAGTGCTTCTGCCATCAAATACCCTATCAATGTTCTCAAAAAAAGTAACCGCTCTCTCATCATGTTTCCAAGCGGGAGCCGTCACTCCAACGATGTCAAGGGGGGCGTTGCTCTGATTGCCAAAATGGCCAAGGTCCGTATCATGCCTGTTACCTACACAGGTCCTATGACCTTGAAAGGCTTGGTTAGCCGTGAACGTGTCGATATGAACTTTGGAAATCCAATTGATATCTCAGATATCAAGAAAATGAATGATGAAGGCATTGAAACAGTCGCCAATCGCATCCAATCAGAATTCCAACGTTTGGACCAAGAAACCAAACAATGGCACAACGATAAAAAACCAAACCCTCTCTGGTGGTTTATCCGCATCCCTGCCCTCATCCTTGCCATTATCCTTGCTATCTTAACCATCATCTTTAGCTTTATCGCAAGCTTCGTCTGGAATCCAGATAAAAAGAGAGAAGCACTTAGTTAAAATAAATACAACAATCCCTTGGCTTTTGCCAAGGGATAATTCTTTTATTCGATTTTCCATTCTTGAGCCAACCAACTGGAAAAAGCCAGAAAGCGTTCAGCCACTTGTTCATGGTGTCCATAAGGATCAAAGACAAACTGACCGTTCGGATAGCCTTTCTGAAGACTGATATGAATCTGCTCAGCATAGACTGGTGCTTGAGCTAAGCGATTAGTATGATGAGCTCCTTCTGTTTGACCGTTCTGTAAATACAGCAAACAGTCCAAATTTTTCACATTTTCTTCCTTGCAGTAAGTCACAAAATCAGGATACCAAAAGGAACCGCAGATCGAAAAGACACAGG
>CAUUIG010000065.1:0-10106 GCA_963545095.1 uncultured Streptococcus sp. | reverse complement strand
CTAGACCTGTATAGTTTAAAGTGATATAATAGTCTAAAAGGAGGTACTACTATGAATGTTTTAGAAAAAAACACACAGGTAAACTTTAAGACTAACAGAGACTTGTTAGAGAAGGCTAAAGCTATTATCACATCGCAAAATCTTGATATGACAGCCAGTTTTAACTTGTTTTTAGAACACATTGTAGAAAATAAAGCCTTGCCATTTGAAACTCAAGTAGATAAAGAAAGAGAAGAACTTCTATCAGGGTTGCGTGCTGAAATTGCTCGTAGCTTTGACGATTTAGAACATGGAAGAACTTACAGCCTTGATGAAGTGAGGGCTAACCTTGGAATTTAACGAGAACTCATATAGCCTTATTATCTCTGAAACGGTACAAGAACAGCTAAGAGGTATTAAAGATTATATCTCAGCTAACTACTTTTCAGAACAGGCAGGAGCAAACACAGTTAAGAATATTCTTTATGGTTTGGAGCGTCTTGAGGTCTTCCCAGAAGCGGGATTTGATGCTGACGAGAGAATAGGAGATATTGTATATCCACCCCACAAAACTCGATGCATCATTTTAGGCGATTACCTAGCCTTCTATCATATTTTAGAGTATAGAAAAGCTGTCTTTGTATCAGATATTATTCATAGTAAACAGGACTACATCCGTTTGTTCAAGAAAAAATAGTGCATATTATTGAACTGTGTTTTGGATTCCAAAAATTTTAGAAAAGATTACTCTATTTCAAAAATTTTTAGGAATGAAAATATAAAAAAAGAGAAACCTCATAATGAAGTTTCTCTTGCTTTTAATCGTCCGAATCATTATTCTTATTTCAAAAAAAGGTAGTGAAAAATGTAGTCATTCGAATGATTTTGATTGCAATGTACTGAAATTAACAAAAAGAAAAAACGCATGAATGCGTTTTTTCTTCTGTATTGATTCGTATTGAATGCTTACTTAACCTCTGTGAAGAAGATGTTGTTTTAAAGGTATATAATGATATTTGAAAACCTTGATTTGATAGCCTTTCTACCTAAAATAAAATAAATGGTAAATAGACAAATATGAATTTATTTAAATTTAATCAGTTAGGAATCAGTTACGATAAATTAATATTCTTTGGAAATCAGAATATAGCACTTATTAGTATTGCTTTATCATAGTTAGATATTTTCTTAATTAGATAAAGGCGTTGTAGTTTCAATTTATGGAGTACATCAGTTTGTAGAGGTATTAAACAAAATTACTCGTTATGATAGTCTATCAAAGGTATTATTTTATATTAGATGTACAAAGTGTGTAGAGAAGTTTTCAGATAGGAATTACTTGAAAAGTATGTGTTTTTATGATATATATTATGTAGGAGGAATGTTATGGCGAAATTAACAAATTTTTATTTGAATAAACAGAATGAAATTAATTTACCAAGACTAGCTAAATTTTTTAAAGAAAAAAATATGCTTGAAAGAGAGAACAAGACTTGGGTGATTAATCTAGCGATAAAGGAGCTTTTTGAAAGTCTGGAGTCTGAGATTATAGATTTTGAAAATAATAATTAATTGACGCACTGAGCGTCTTTTTTTTGTAGCCATACATATATATTGAATGTATCTAATATGTAACATATATGTAATGAATATGTAATGTTTGAGCCTTGATTTTTTTCCACCTACATGCTATTATAGAACCATGATACATGTAAGATACATGCAAGAAATATAATTTTAGAATGAGGTTATGAATATGAGTAACAGTCGAGCTTCTCCATTCAAGATATAATTCAAAAATAAACTATATTTAATTTTAAAAAACAATATAAAGGAAAGAAAAAGGTGAATTAAATGATACCAATTACAAACAAGGCACAAACAGTTTTAGAGAGATTTAATACTCCTGAACTAAGAGCAAAAGCAGCTGAAAAAGCTAGAGACCATGGATTGCTAGGGGGAGCAAATGCAGACTCTTTGGCCCTTGCTGAACTGCTTAAGAACAGCTCAGATGTAAATGTAGAAACTATGCAAGAGTTTTATGCTCAAGCGTTAATTGGATTTTACGACTATGCCAGCACTCATTACTACGTTGCTAATCCTACGGTTTCTATGTTAGATAATTTTCTGAATGGAAAGAAAATTGTTTGGAATAGTTATGCTTAATAGCTAGTTGTGAGGTTGGGACAAAAAGATTTTGATTTTAGGAATTCTTTATTATAAATTTTTAAAATCAATAGATTAGACAAAAAAGCGAACAAGACAGAATTCTGAATGTCAAATAACTCATTTCGTTCGCTTTTTATATTTAAGGTTAGACTTTTGTCCCAGCCTCTTGTTTTTGAAAATCGAAAGGAAAAATATAAAAATGAAAGTTAATGAATATTTCTGGAGAACGAGCTGTCTTATACTATTAATCATTATGAGTTTTTTTGCAGGATTTTCAGCTCAACTGTCCTTCACTTCCTATAATTTTTTACTATCCGCCAAGTTTGGATTAGTAGTAGCTTTGATAGTCTTTGTAGTTCAATTGCTAGCCGTACTACCAGCTATGATTAAGAGAGTAAATAAAAATGATAAAGAAATATAGATTTTGCTTTTTTTGTATGTTCATCTTTGCTATTTTATCAGTGTATACTCCTACAGGAGTGGGGTCTGCACTTAGTGTGCTGTTCTCAATCCTAGCATTTCTTTTCTTTGCCATATTCCTTTACTATTTTATTAGAGTTAAATTGATAGCTTTTTCTCTTATTATCAAGGATATAAGAAATAAGATGAGGTAAAATATGTTCCATATAAATCGTAGGGTCTCCCTTTGTGAGTCATACATATTATCAACCTCCTTAATGAAGACTTGTTATTGGGCTTGTATACTATCTCAATTTTTTATATTTATTTTATTGGTTTTAACCTTTAATATTTCAGGAGTTTTATTAGTTTTAGCTGTGGGCTTAGAAATTTTAATTGCCAAGAAATTTATAGCAAAGTTGAGTAAATTATATAATAGAATTCAGCCCATTCTTGTTATACGCGAGCAACTACTGTTTTTGCTTGAATCTAACAATCTATTTGTGTCTTCTTCTGACGGAGTTATAGTTCGTTCTGTTGTTCTAGACTTTTCTATGGATGAGGAATATATATTTATTTATGCTCATGTTGTGGGTGATAACTTTTCTAATAAGGTTTTAGATCTAGATTTATATTTGAGTGCTTGTTTGAATTTGAACTTAGAAGAGAAAGTAAAGACTGCTAGTTGTGTTAAGTATATATTCAGAATATATCCTGAGAAAAGAGTTTCTTGGGAGGACACTCTACACAATGCAAATGTGATAACAATCTCTGAAAGCGTTAGTTGGGAGTTCGGGTCTCCTCCGCATGTACTCCTAGCTGGCTCGACCAAATCAGGGAAAACAGTGATGATAGAGAACCTAGTGGCTCAATACTTGTGTTTAGGTTCTGAAATTAAGTTATTAGACCCCAAAAAAGGAGAACTCTCTTGGATTATTGGTAAAAAGTTAGAGGATAGGTTAGGCTATAAAGTAGTTTATAATTCTCCCTTTCAAATTTCTGGTGCCCTTCGCGAGGCTGTCTTGGAAATGAATAGACGCTTTCAGGTTATGGCGGATAACCCAGATACCTATATTTATAAAGGAAAAGTGTTATCGTGGGCTGATGTTAAGGGGAACACTCCTCTGATAATTGTGCTTGATGAGGGGATTGCTTTCAAAACAGAGGCAGAAACGACTAAAGAAGGGAAACAAGCCTATCAAGAGGCAATGTCGAACCTTGGAAGTTTATTAGTAAAATCACGCCAAGCTTCAATAGAGGTGATAGTCGGTTTACAGAGGGCCTCAAGTGACTTCATTCCGACGTATATGAGACAAAACTTTGGAGTATCTCTCTTGTTGGGGTCAACTACTGCTGATTCAGATTCTTGTCGCATGATGTTTTCAAGTCAAGAGATTGATTATAAGACTTGTGGTATTGGAGAAGGATATTGCCAAATAGATGGGAGGCTTCCTACGCCTAAGTTTGTAGAGACACCGTTCAAGTCTGACGAACTAGACTTTGAGGCATATTTTGATGAGGCTTGTGATAGGTATATGAGGATGAGAAATGAACGAAATTAGTGTTGTTGTCAAGTTATCGAACGGCAGTTTAATGGGTGCTACTGAATGTGATGAAAATCCTTATAAAGCTTTGTTACAAATTTTACAAGTAGTACATATGCAAATTGTAGATGAATTAGAATAATGTAAGGTGGTATTTGAAATGCTGTTGAAGCATATTTGCGAGGTATGTGAAAAAAGTGAAATCATTGATTCAGATTTAGCTTTTGATAAAGGGTGGGAATATCCTCCAATAATGGGTAGTTTTAGGATTTTATCCCCCAGAACCTGCCCTAATTGTACGATTGAAAAAACTGTGTGGTGGGCATTAGCTATGGAGGGTAAGTCTCTTGAAGATTTATCAAAAAGGCAAATAGAGGTATTAACGAGGATAAACAATGAACCGTTGAGTATTTTACCAAACTCAGATGACGGTCTTTCGAGCTAGCAAAATAGGGACGATTGCCCAGGAGGGGCAGAATCGAGCGGAGCGTTCGTCTTTTTGCTGGCTCGAAAGAGCCAACCGACTGCTTTGCAGGAGGTCAGAAAAAACAGCCCCAGTACTAAAAGGGGGCTTTACCATACCTGAAGTGGTGCGTGAAGCTTGATACAATAAGGGGTTAGGGCTTGTTGGTTGTATCTTAGCCTCTAAAACCTTAGTGAGATAAGGGTTTGAGCCACTTTTCGAGTAGGATACGATTTTTAACATAGAAATGGAGTAAAAATATGACTTATAACATGACGGATACAAACATCAAAATTGGGGCACTTGACTTGGATATGTCCCAGTTTGATATTCCAAAGAAATTCGTTATTTTATCGGCGAGAGTTAATAATAAATATAACGAAGTGAATGGGGAAAAAGTTAAAACTGAGGAAGTATCAAAAATCAGTTGTACTGCTCTTGATTTTGACAAAGTGAAAGTTTTAACAGACATGGGAATCTCGACGGATGATTTAAAGGCTATTAACTTAGAAATTGTTGGTAATGTAGATAAAATTGCAAAAATTGCTCAGAGTGAGGCTTTATTGAATGTTCCTGTAGAACTAGTTCAGCCAAAGGTAAGACTGGCTTGGAATATTTCACGAAGTAACTGGGCAGGTGTTAAACTTGTCTGTGAGGATATTAAAATACTAGGATAGGAGTATATTCCTATGAATACAGTTAGAATTGATTATTTTGCTGTAACAGTTAAGGATGTTTCGCCAGAAAGAGTTCTGACTGACATCCTTTTGATTCCTCTTGAAAGCTTTACCTTGAATGATTGGGGGCTGAATAAGTATAAGCAACACTATTCATGTTCAGAAATTAAGGTGTATTTTAATGCCGATAGGCCTTCTATGGGAGTATTCATCGAATTGAAGGGGCAGGGGTGTCGCCAATACGAGGAATTTATGGAGGGGAATGTTAATAACTGGATTGCCCTAATTACTCGTTTATACCAGTATAATGTTAATTTCACTCGTTTAGATATTGCCCACGATATATTTGACGGTAGCTTAGATGTTCAACGGATATATGACTATTGCAAGAAAGGATTATGTATCTCGAAAGCAAAACACTTTGAATATCATGAGAAATCAGTTCTAGATTCTGGTGAGCGTGTAGGAGAAACAGTTGCAATAGGTTCACGAGGTAATCAGCAGTGGTGCATATATAATAAACGCATGGAGCAACTTGGTAAGCAAGAGCTTGTAGAGGTTCCGTCTTGGATTCGCGCAGAGCTTAGATGTTGGCAAGAGAAGGCTAATATAATTGCAGAGCAGTTGTTTTTAAAACGTCCCTTATCGTCAATCTATTTTGAAGCTATCAATGGTCATTATCGTTTTGTTCGTCCAAATGCGACAGATAGCAATCGCTGGAGAAGAAAAAAAGTCAAGTGGTGGCTAGATTATCTAGGAACCGAAAATCAGACAGTTCTTAGTATTACAAGGGATAAAACGACACTACGGCAGTCTGAGGTTTGGACAGAGAAACAAGTTGCTAAAACATTAGCAAAAGTCTATATTGCAAAGTATCAGGCCTATGATGTTCAAAAGGCAGAGGGATACATTCAAAGCTTACTTAAAGAGGGGCTTTCGAGGCTAACTGATAACGATGAAAAGGATATAGAGCAATATGTAAGAGAGCAGAATAGTTCTCAATTTTGGGGACAAAAAAAGACGACTTGAAAATAAGTCGCCTCTAAAAATTAACTAACTAGATTATAGCATAAGAAAGGAAAGTATTCCAATGATAGAGCTTAAGACAAAGTCAGACTATGATTTAACTAAAAATTGGTATCGGAAGAAAGAATTTTTAGATGAACTTTGGAAGGGTATGAAATTACCTACATTGGATCACTACATTCGTCAAATGAGAAATAGTCCATATTCTTTTGGAATTTGTGGAACTCATGGGAATGTCTTTATTCATGCGGAGGTATTTAAAGATTGGTTTGATTATAAGATTTTCCATGAAAATGAGGCAGTTATAGCTTAGTATGAGGGGGTAAAAATGAAGGTAGGTAAGACTACTCGAGTTCTAACTGTTTATCAATGGAAACCAGACCCTTCTAAAAAGGGCAACGTGCTTGTTAAGTTTGCAATGAGATATACTCATCCTTTGATAACAAAAAGTCGTTATAAGTACCTTACAAGGGGAGAAAATAAAGGGTGGTATACGACTAAGGCAATACCAACAGGAAAGGACAGTAAGGGACATGAGAAGTTACTTATTTCTGATATAAAGAATAGTCAGCTGATTACAAAAGTTTCAAAGATATTAAATGAAATGATTGATGAAACCGTATTAGATTTGATTGGAGAAAAACCAAAGAAATTAGAGCCTAGTAAAACTTTATGCCTCAAAGAGATAGCTAGACCGTATGATGAAAACAGTGAATTATACGGTTTAGCTTTTAAGTGGTGGGTTAATCGTGTTAAGCCTGCCAAGAATACTCTAAATACTAGAGTTAGTGTTTATAACCAGCATATTTCCCCATATTTCAACGAAAATATGAGCCTTAAACAGTTCTGTATGGAATAGGAAAAAATGCAAGATATTATAAATAATGCAAGTGAGGGAACTTCAAAGAATATTCATATCTATCTTAAAATGATATTTGATTGGGCGGTAGAACAAGGAGAATTGACAGCGTCGCAACACCCTATTTTGAATAAGAGGGTTAAGCGTAAGACACTAACAAGTGCAGAAGAGCAGGCGAAACTTAGGGAAGATATAGCTGAAAAATATCTTGAAGTTGAAGAGGCTAATCAAGTATTTAAAATTATTGAAAACTGGACTAAGCGACATAATAATGAACTAGTTGCTGATGTACTCAGAATTATCTACTTGACAGGTATGAGACCGAGTGAAGCATTAGGTTTGAATGAAGATGTTCTAGATTTCAAGAATAAACTCATTAAGGTTCATTGGCAGAGGGCAAGCCATAATAAGACTGACAAAGAAATGGCAGAAGAAGGCTTGCGTGATGAGAAGGAACGATATAGAGCAATTCTAAAAACTAAAGAAAGCGTTAGAACTATTCCGATGTCACCAAAAGTAGAACAAATTTTACTTAAATATATTGAAAGAAATAAGTTTCAGGCGAGATTTAATCCGACTTATCATGATATGGGATATATTTTTACTAGGGTATACATAAAAGGGAAGAACCAGCAGGGCAGTCCATTGTATCATACAGAAATTTCAATGTTCTTAAGAGGTGGAACTAGTCAGTCCGCTAAGTATAATAAGAAAAGTGGAAAATCCTATAAGGATATTGATGACCTAGTTGATTTTGGTAGGCCTGTTCACATAGTTCCCCATATGTTCCGACATAGTTTTGTTTCAGTCATGGCTGATAAGAATGTAAGTTTAAACGTTATTCGAGAGTTTGTGGGACATTCAGAAGATAGTAGAGAAATAGAAAAAATCTATCTTCATGTTATGCAAAAAGGAAAACATAAGATTGAACAAGCTATGATAGATTTGTCTAAAATAATCTCTTGATTATTATAATCAGTTAAAATTCAGCTATTTTAGATTTCTTGATATGATTATAAAAATAGAAATAACAATAAGACTAGCTAAACTTATCAATAAAATCTCAATGTTATTAGTAAAGATATTTATTACTTGAAGAACAGATACGGAAGCAATAATAAAAAGTATTGCTTCCATAAGTTTAGTATTTCGTAATTCATTAAATTGATATTTTTCTTTAATTAAGTCATATTCCTCTTGCTTTACTTTTTCTACATATTCATCGTGAGTGAAATCAGAGTGCTCTTTAAGATGATTAAAAAGTTCAAAAATAGGTCTATAATTAAGTCGGTACATAAAAATATATGATTTTTTATAATTGTGAGCCCATTCATTAAAATTAATAAGATGTTTTTCGTTTGAGAGGTGGAATTTTTCAAGTCCGTCCATAATAGTTTCTTCAAGGCAAACTAATTGGAAAAACGGGGTAGCAGAAGCCAAAAAGAAACTAGCTTGTTGTAGAAAATTGAACTCAAAATTATTAGAATCATTGTTATTCCAAATGATATAATTAGCGCCTTTGTTTATGTAGTTAATGTATTCTAAATCAAAATAGTCTGCTATGTAATATTTTGATTTATTCATAGAGGATAGAGCATGCGAAGTATATGGAGCATTAATCATCCAAGTATACAATTTGTCTTTTTTAAAGAATTCTAATTTATTCATATCTTTCATATTGGTAATGAAGTGGAGTGTAAAAAAACGTTCGCTTAATTGAATTCCTCCGTTTATTGAAGATAATTCTTTTTTTATATAATTTAAAATATCATCTAACTGTTGAGAAGAGTTCAAAGAGTATGCTTTATTTTTATTTTTAAAATCAGGAAAGAGTTTGGCTATCATTTTGGTATACGGGTGTAGAAAATCGATGTTATAAAAAGAATCTCTCAAATCTTCAAATAAATCAATTACTATTGCCCCATTTTGATATACGGTAAGTGTTACAAAGTAGAGGTATATTTCGCTCTTTTTACCAAATTCTATAAGAGGAGTGAAGATAAATTTAATAAATTGATTACCTTCTGCGTTATTTAACCAATTTTGCTTTTCCTTCTCAAGTTTAATAAAGTATAAGTCAAGATAGTCATTAGTCTTTTCATCAATCGCTTCTTTCAAATGATGTATCTCAGAGGGAATATTCCAAAATTCATTTTTTTTAGCAATAAGTTGACCATCTTTGGTACCTATTAAAACCATTATTGTGGCTGGATGATTTTTAAATTTTTTAGTAATAATTTGTGTTAATTTTTTATTATTAATTTTATATAAGTCTGTACTTAACATATAAAAAGAAGTTATTTTAAATTCTTTGATTTGTTTAGAGACTTCAGAAATTTTTTCTCCCCAATTATTATTTATAGGCTTCTTCATATTAAGCTCCTTAATGTTTTTCAAAATAATTATATCAAAAACATTCCCCTATTTGATATGAACAATCATAATCAGTTAAAATTCAGTTATTTTGCTAAATTTAAAAGAAAAAGCCTTAGAAATGTTGATTTCATAGGCTTTCTGTATGTTATATTATTTTACTTCTGTAAACACAACGTGTTTGCGAAGTTTTGGTGAATATTTCTTCAATTGAAGACGGTCTGGAGTGTTACGTTTGTTTTTAGAAGTAAGGTACAAGCGTTCACCAGATTCTTTGTGTTCAAGTGTAATATTTACGCGCATGGTATCTCCCTTCTATTATTCAGCTGATGCAGCTTTAGCGATTTTACGTCCTTTGTAGTATCCTTTAAGTGATACACGGTGAGAACGTGAGTAATCTCCAGTAGTTTCGTCAAAGTTTACAGATGGAGCTGTTACTTTGTAGTGTGTACGACGTTTGTTTTTCTTCGCTTTTGAAGTGCGACGTGCAGGTACTGCCATTTTGATTTCTCCTTTTAAAATATAAATTCAGTTAGGTTTGATTTTCATCAACTTTAATAGTATATCAAAACTTTTTTGTAAAGTAAAGTTACTTGACAAAAAAAGATGAAAAAATT
>CAUUIG010000064.1:0-10146 GCA_963545095.1 uncultured Streptococcus sp. | reverse complement strand
CTACACCAACTGCAAATTTACGAATGCCATATCTTTGTTTTCTATCAAAATTCTTTTGACTCATCTTTCTACCTTTCAATTTCACAAAAATAAAGCGCTTTCTTTTTGTTTTAAAATTTTTACTCCCCATCATAGGAAAACACAAGAAAGCAATTAATAAACGAGAGTTGCTCTCCTTCTCTCTTTCAAAATTTAGCTAGCTGCAATCCAAACAGTAACTATCTCACTCCTTTCCTAGAGGCTTTTCTTTATTATACAATAAAGTCATAGGTTTGTCTCGAGCTTGCCATAGAATGGATTTTACTTTCAGTAATATTTTAATATTTTTAAAAGTACTTTCAACATTTATAACAAAAAGAGAGCTACTGGGCTCTCTCATTCATTATTTTATATACTTAAAAGGAATCTCACTTCCACATAGCCAGTTGTAGACTTGGTCATTGACAAAGACATTCATGGCTTCGTGGGCATACTCAGGCATGATGCGATAGGCTTTATCGCAGGTCAGACGGTTATAAATCGCAAACTGGGTAATAGGATAGCAAACATCATCGTCCAAGCCCGTAATCATCTTAACCTCACCCTTGATACGATGGGCAAGATTTTTCACATCGATATAGGCAAGAGTCGCCATGATTTTCTCCTCAGTTTCATGGAAGGGGTCGTGAAACTTGAAATAACGGAAAAGTTCGTCGTAAGCCTCACTGGTATTGCCAATCTCAAGCACTCGTCTAAAATCTGACAAGAAGGGATAGATGGCAACTGTTTTCTGAATCCGAGGATTGAGTGCTGCTGCAACCAAGGCTAGAGCCCCTCCTTGTGAGGCACCATAGCTAGAAAGTCGCTTCTCATCAACCTCAGGCAGACTGGCAACAATTTCAACCAACTGGTAAATATCCAGATAAACATCCTTATAAAAGAGATGCTCCCGACCTTCCACAGCCCCACGGATAATGTGACCCTTGACCGTATTTCCTAGAGGAGAACGCAAGCCGTCTTGCGAGTAGCCCGACTGGCCCCGCACATCCATGGAAACAACACCGTAACCAGCCACAGTATAGGCCAGCATATCAGCCCAGTCCCAGCCACGTCCCTTATAACCATGGAAATGGAAAATTATTGGGACTTTACCCTCACTCTTTGGAAGAACAACGCGTGCATAGACCTTACCTGCATTAGTTCCTTCAAAAGTGAGCTCAAAGCACTTGACTTGGGGAATATGGAAATCTCTTTCCTCCAACTGGTAGGCTGGAATAGTGGAAACTTTTTTCACTTCCTCATCCCAGAAAGCATCAAAGTCTTCTGGAACCTCATCCCTTCCTTTATAAGTCTTGATTTCTTCTAACAAAGCTGGATTTTTCATAACATGCTCCTTTGATTTTGTAATCGCTACCACCACTGTAGCATATCTAGAAAAGCAATGCAAGAAAGAAGGGTAAATAGAAAGTGAATTTAGATTTTATTGCTTCAAACCTAACAACTAAAAGTAGTTTTAAAACAAAAAAAGAGCATTTCGCTCTTTCTTCCTTCTATTCAATCTTATTTTGTTGCTTCTTTCTTTTGGAAAGTGGTTTGGTAATTTACTTTAATCGTTACTGTCATGTGAGAGTCCTCGTTTCTTTTTGATGACTCTAGTATAAGGGCCAAACCTGAAAGCTAGCTTAAGTTTTCCTTAGAGAAAGCTTAATCTAGATGTTCTTTCTTCTTCAGATGAAGGGCAATCATCCGCCACTCCGGATCCTCTTGCCAGTCTTCTATCGAACTAATGTAGCTAGCAACCTTTCTGGCTTCTTCTAAAATCGGAAAATCTTCGATAATATCAGCCACTTGAAACTCTGGGAGTCCTGACTGTCTGGTTCCAAAAATCTCACCAGAACCACGCATTTTCAAATCTTCCTCCGCAAGGACAAATCCATTGGTGGTTTCTGTCATGATGCGCATGCGGTCTTTCCCTGAATCCGTCTTGGGATTGGCAACGAGCACTGCATAAGACTGCTTATCTCCCCGACCCACACGACCTCTGAGCTGGTGAAGCTGGCTGAGACCGAAACGATCGGCATCCATGATAATCATAACAGTCGCATTGGGAACATTGACCCCGACCTCGATAACCGTTGTCGAAACTAGAATATCCGTTTTTCGCTCTTTAAAATCCTGCATAATCTGGTCTTTTTCGTCACTCTTCATCTTACCATGTAGAAGAGCCACTTCTGCCTTACCTGCAAAATGAGCCGTCAACTCCTCTGATAAGGCAATGGCATTTTTCAAATCCAGAGCTTCTGATTCTTCAATCAAGGGAGAGATGACATAGGCTTGAGAACCTTTTTGGATTTCCCCCTCTAACCAAGTCAAGACCTGAGGCAGTTGCTCATGCTTAATCCAGCGCGTCACAATAGGCTTCCGCCCTGCTGGCATCTGGTCAATAATGGAAACATCCATATCGCCAAATGCTGTGATGGCCAAGGTTCGTGGAATGGGAGTCGCCGTCATCATGAGAACGTCAGGATTGTCACCTTTTTCTCGTAGGATTCTTCTTTGCCCCACACCAAAACGGTGCTGCTCATCGATAATAATCAAACCAAGGCGAGCATAATCCACCCCATCCTGAATCAGAGCGTGAGTTCCGATAATCAAATCAGCTTCACCCTTGGCAATAGTCTCCAAGACTTCTCTCTTTTCTGCAACTTTCAAGGAACCTGTCAAGAGAGCCAGTTTCAAGTTTGGAAAAAGGTTCTGTAAACTCTCAAAATGTTGCTCTGCAAGGATTTCTGTTGGTACCATGAGGGCTGATTGGTAGCCAGCCGTCACTGCCGCAAACATAGCCAAGCCAGCGACCACCGTTTTTCCGCTCCCCACATCCCCTTGCAAGAGACGATTCATGTGGTGGTCCGACTTCATGTCTGTCAAAATTTCCTGCAAACTCTTTTCTTGAGCTGGGGTCAAGGAAAAAGGTAGATTTTCTTTAACTGCTGTCACTTTTTCCTTAGACCAGTTCAGAACCAGACCACTTCCCTGAACTCTATTTTCAGATTTGAGCGTCTGCAATTGCATTTGGAAATAAAAGAGTTCCTCAAACTTGATACGGCGAAGGGCCTGCTTGTATTCTGCCAAATCCTTAGGAAAATGCATGGCACGAACGGCCTGACAACGGGACATGAGTTTGTATTTGTCCAGCAAAGACTGGGGAAGATTTTCCTCTATCAAGAGGTCCAGGCCCTGATCAAAGGCCGTTTTGATGACCTTGACCAGACTGGCCTGACTGATTCCCTGAGCCAGACGATAGACAGGTTGGAGGTCATCTTCCACCTGAGCTAGGACCTTCATCCCAGTCAGACTAGCCTTGGCACGATCCCATTTTCCAAATACAGCAAGAGTTGCTCCCAACTCTATCTTATCAGTTAGGTAGGGTTGGTTAAAGAAGTTCACTGCAAAAACGACTTCTCCCTGCTTGAGGCTAAAGCGCAGACGATTGCGCTTGAAACCATAGTACTGGACACTAGCAGGAGTCACGACTTGACCAGAAAGGACAGCCTTTTCTCCGTCTTCCAGCTCCAGCACTTGCTTGGTTTTGAAGTCTTCATAGCGGAAAGGAAAGTAGAGCAAGAGGTCTTGCAAGTTTTCAATTCCTAGTTTAGCGTATTTTTCTGCTGACTTTGGTCCCACACCAGGTAAGACATGCAAGGGTTGATGTAGATTCATGCTCCACTCCTTTCTTTTCTAATAATATTCTCTCGGAATGCGGTCGCTGAGGAGACAAGCCACCTCATAGTTAATAGTCCCACGGTAGGTCGCTACCTGAGTAGCTGTGATTTCCTTATCTCCGTTAATACCAATTAGTGTGACTTTTGTTCCAAGCGGATAAAGTTTAGGCAGACGAATGGTGATTTGGTCCATCGAAACCCTGCCGACGACTGGGCAAGCTTGGCCATCTACCAAGACAGAAAAATTCTGCATGTCTCGCGTCCAACCATCCGCATAGCCGATTGGTACAGTCGCGATGACTTGCTCGCTATCTGCCTGATAGGTCGCTCCATAGCCCATGCAAGCCCCAGCTGAAACTGTCTTAACATGGACCAGAGCAGACTCCAAAGTCAAGGCTGGTGTCAGGTCATAAGGCAAATCCAAAATCTCTCCACTTGGATTGAGACCATACATAGCATCTCCCAAACGAACCGCGTTAAAAATGGTATCTGCATGCCATAGAGTCGTTGCAGAATTGCTAGCATGAATCAAGGCTGGAAGACCTTTCATACTTGACAGAATGGTTTTAAACCGTTCTAATTGGGCATTAAAGTAGGTATCTGATTCTTCATCAGCAGTAGCAAAGTGGGTAAAAATCCCTTCAACACGCGCACCGTGTTGTTGGAGCAAGTCTTGAGCCTGATTAGCCTCACGAGCCTCTCGAAAACCAATCCGTCCCATTCCTGAGTCAATCTTGAGGTGGACTGTCAATCCAGTTAGGTCTGCTTCCTTATCTAAGAGTGCTTGAATCCACTCCAGTCCGGCCACAGTCAAGGTGATATCGTATTCTTTAGCTAGAGCGACAGCTTCGATTTCAGAAACCCCTAAAATGAGGATTCGCTTGCTGAGTCCAGCTTGTCTGAGTTCAATGGCCTCATCGATATTGGAAACGCAAAAGCCATCAACATCATCTTGAATAGCCGTCGCAACGGCAACAGCTCCATGACCATAGGCATTGGCCTTGACCACAGCCCACTTAAGCGTTCCTTTAGGGATATGAGCCCCCATTTGCTGAATATTTTGTCGAATAGCTCCCAGATGAATCAGAGCCTTGGTTGGTCTATGTGGACTAGCTTTCATGATTTTCCTCCAAAATGACACTGGCTGTCACAAACTGATCTGTATGGCTGATAGACAGCCAAATCTTTCCTGAAAACGGTGACTGACTAAAATAAGGCGCCCCGCGTTCATTGTTCAAGACTTCCAAATCCTGAAAACCGAGCTTTCCAATACCCGTTCCCATTGCCTTAGAAAAGGCTTCTTTAGCCGACCAGCGACCAGCTAAATATTCGATTTGTCTGCGTCCTTTAAGGCTGTTAAACCGTTCCATTTCCTTAGTGGTCAGCACGCGCTTAGCAAAGCCTTCATGTCGTGTAACTGCGCTTTCTATCGAAGCCAATTCTTCGATGTCAATTCCGTGTCCAACTATCATTCTCATCAAAAGGAGTTGAGATCCCCCAACTCCATCCTTTTCACTTATTTTGTCAAGGTAGCATAAATCTCTTCTACCAAGGCCTCTGTATTTTCCCAACCTAGGCAAGGATCGGTAATAGAGCAACCAAAGACCTCTGGTTGGTTTTGACGACCATCTGCTAGGTAAGATTCAATCATAAAGCCTCGAACCGTCTTTTTGATTTTCTCGTTCCAATCACGATTTTGCAAGGTCTGGCGAACAATTCGAATCTGCTCCATATATTGCTTGCCTGAGTTATCATGGTTGGTATCAATGAGGATAAAGGGATTTTCAAGTCCCATGGTTTCATAGCGTTCAATGGCATTTAACAAAGTTTCATAGTAAAAGTTAGGCTCATTTTTCCCATATTCATTAACTGCACCACGAAGGATGACGTGAGCCAAGGGATTTCCTGAAGTTTCAACTTCTTGACCATGAAAGAGGAAGGTCTGTTTGTTCTGAGCGGCATAGATGCCATTAAACATGACACCCAAATTTCCAGAAGTTGGATTTTTCATCCCGACTGGCGCATCAATCCCTGAGGCCACAAAGCGATGTTCTTGATCCTCTACAGAACGAGCACCAACGGCATGGTAGCTGACCAAATCATCTACCAAGACCAAGTTTGATGGATAAAGCATCTCATCTGCCGTCGTCAAACCAGTCTCTGTAATCACGCGGTAGTGCAACTGGCGCACAGCCTGTAAACCATTAATCAAACTAGGCGCCTTTGACGTATCAGGCTGGTGAACCAAACCCTTATAACCATCTCCATTGGTGCGAGGTTTAGCAGTATAAACACGCATAACCATGAAAATCTTGTCCGCCACCTTCTTCTGCAAGGCAGATAAACGGCGTGCATATTCCAAGACAGCCTCTTCGTTATCAGAAGAGCAAGGACCAATCACCAAAAGGATACGGTCATCTTCTCCTGAAATAATGTCTGCCAATTCTCTATCACGACGCTCCTTTAGTCGCAAGGCTTCCGCAGACAATTGGGTTTCTGCCTTGATTGCTTCAATATCGATTTCTTGACCTTTTTCAATAAATGCCATCTTATTCTCCTAGCGTTTGGTAGATTTCTCTGACGAGGGCTTCTGTATTTTCCCAGCCAAGGCAAGGGTCTGTGATAGACTTGCCAAATACTTCTGGTTCGTTTTGACGGCCGTCTTCTAGATAAGACTCAATCATAAAGCCACGAACATACTGCTTGATTTTTTCATTCCAATCACGATTAATCAAGGTCTGGCGGACAATTCGAATCTGATCCATGTATTGCTTACCAGAATTGTCATGATTGGTATCGACGATGATAAAAGGATTTTCCAAGCCCATTTTCTCATACTGGGCAATGGTATCTAACAAATTATCATAGTAATAATTAGGAATGTTTTTCCCATAATCATCGGTTGCTCCACGAAGAATGGCGTGCGAAAGCGGATTCCCAGTTGTTTCCACTTCTTTTCCTAGGAAAAGGAAACTTTGTTTGTTTTGAGCAGCATAAATCCCATTAAACATAACATTGAGATTTCCAGAGGTTGGATTTTTAAAACCAGTCGCAAAATCTGCCCCACTTGCTACAAAGCGGTGTTGCTGATCTTCAACTGAACGGGCACCAACCGCCATGTAGGAAATCAAATCATCTACAAGCGGTAGATTTTCAGGATAAAGCATCTCGTCAGCTGTCGTCATACCTGTTTCCGTGATGACACGATAGTGGAGATGGCGAACTGCTTTGATTCCGTTGATCAGACTAGGAGCTTCTGCCGTGTTAGGCTGGTGAATCAAGCCCTTATAGCCATCTCCGTTGGTACGGGGTTTGGCAGTATAAACACGCATAACCATAAAGATACGGTCTGCTACTTCTTCTTGTAGAGTCGCCAAACGCTTAGCGTACTCAAGGACAGCTTCTTCATTGTCAGATGAGCATGGCCCGATTACCAAGAGAATTCGCTGGTCTTCTCCACGTATAATGGCTTCTAGCTCTTGATCGCGCTGTGATTTTCTCTCCAAAGCTTGGCCTTCTAGTTTTGATAAGGCACGAACTTCTTCAATATTAATTTTAGAACTTTTTGCTGTAAATGCCATAACTCATCTCCTTATAAAGCAAACGGATACCAAGTAAAAATTTACTTTTCACAAGGTATCCGCCTCTAAACTATCTCATTTTATTGTCTTTTACCGTGACAGTTTTTAAACTTCTTACCAGAACCACATGGGCAAAGTTCATTCCGTCCAATCTGACTCAAATCCAAATTTTCTGGTATATTTGCTTGGTGGGCAGCGATATTGCGAGTCGCTGTTGTACTGATATGGTGTTCTGCTTGTGGTCTTTCTTGTTCATGAATTTGTGCTTTCATCATCAAGCGTGTCACATCAAACTCAATCGAACCAATCATGTCATTAAACATACGGAAACCTTCTGCCTGATACTCAACAACAGGGTTGTTCTGAGCATAGCCACGAAGTCCAACCGCGTTACGCAATTGATCGAGGGCATCGATATGATCTGTCCACTTGTTATCTACCACTCGTAGAATCAAGACTTTTTGGAATTCTTTAACTGCTTCTTCATCTCGTAGTTTTGAAACCTGACTATCGTAAACCTTCAAGGCACGTTGGAAGAGCTCTTCCTTGATGTCCTTATCAGACAAGCCTGACAATTCTTCCATCGTAATAGAATCTTCTGGAAGCAAGTTGTACTTAGCAAAGTTCAAAATTGCCTCTAGTTTTTCATCTTGTTTTGCACGCGCATGACCATCAACGACACGACCAATCGTGCGTTTGATCATAGAGTGAATTTCAGGTGCCAAGTCACGATCTGCAGTGATAACATCGTAACGTTGAGCGTAGATAATCTCACGTTGTTCACGCATGACATCATCGTATTGAAGGACTTGTTTACGGGTATCGTAGTTATTTCCTTCGACACGTTTTTGTGCCGCTTCAACCTGACGCGTCAACATACGAGACTCAATCGCCTCTTCAGACATGTTCAAGCGTTCAAAGATTCCCTTCAAGCGTTCAGAACCAAAACGTTTCATCAAATCATCTTCAAGAGATAGGTAGAATTGTGACTCACCTGGGTCTCCTTGACGACCTGAACGTCCACGAAGCTGGTTATCGATACGACGGCTTTCATGACGTTCTGTACCAATAACACAAAGTCCTCCAAGTTCGCGAACCCCTTCACCAAGCTTGATGTCGGTACCACGACCGGCCATGTTAGTTGCAATGGTAACAGCACCACGTTGACCAGCATTCATGATGATTTGGGCTTCTTTATAGTGGTTTTTGGCATTCAAGACTTCGTGAGGAACACCAGCTGCAACCAATTTCTTAGAAATGTAGTCACTGGTTTCAACCGCTACTGTACCAACCAAGACAGGCTGACCTTTTTGGTAACGAGCCTTAACGTCTTCGACAACCGCTTTAAACTTAGCTTCAATGCTAGCATAAAGAAGGTCTGAGTGGTCAATACGTTGAACAGGACGGTTGGTTGGGATTGGAATAACACGAATGTTGTAAATTTCACGGAATTCTTCTTCCTCAGTCTTACCTGTACCTGTCATACCAGACAATTTCTTGTACATACGGAAAAGGTTTTGGTAAGTGATTGAGGCAGATGTCTTGGTTTCATCCTGGATTGGCACACCTTCTTTGGCTTCAATGGCTTGGTGCAATCCATCAGAATAACGACGACCTTCCATGGTACGACCTGTAAATTGGTCGACAATCAAGATTTCTTGTTCTTCGCTCACTACATAGTCAATATCGAGAAGCATGATGTAGTTGGCACGAAGGGCGTTATCGATAAAGTGAGTCAGAGCTACATTTTCGATATCATAGAGGTTTTCAAGCTTGAAGTAGCTTTCTGCCTTGTCAATCCCTGAATCAGACAAACCAATAGTCTTAGACTGCACATCGATGATGTAGTCGTCTTTGTCCAAAGATTTTACATAGTGGTCTGCCATGTGGTAGAGCTGACTGGTTTCAACTGCATTAGCACCTGATACGATCAAAGGTGTACGAGCCTCGTCAATCAAAATAGAGTCAACCTCATCAACCAAGGCATAGTTAAGCGGACGTTGTACCATGTTTTCAGCGCGAACGACCATGTTATCACGAAGGTAGTCAAATCCGATTTCTGAGTTGGTTGAGTAAGTAATATCACACTCATAGGCTTCTTTTTTCTCCATTGGAGATTTGGCAGCCAAGTTAATCCCTACTGACAAACCAAGCCATGAGTACAATTCACCCATCTCAGTCGCGTCACGTTCTGATAGGTATTCATTGACCGTAACTACGTGCACCCCTTTACCTGAAAGGGCATTGAGGTATACCGGCATAGTCGCAGTCAAGGTTTTCCCTTCCCCTGTACGCATCTCTGGCACGTCACCATGGTGAAGAACGATTCCCCCCATGACCTGAACCTTATATGGGAAGAGACCTAGGACACGTTTGGCACCTTCACGGACAACCGCAAATGCTTCATAAAGCAATGAATCCAGTGATTCTCCATTTTGATAACGTTCTTTAAATTCAACTGTTTTTGCTTTTAGTTGGTCATCTGTCAAAGCAGCCATTTGGTCTTCGTATTTGAAAACCTTGTCAGCCATCTTTTCCAGACGACGGATTTCTCCTTTATCATTTTCGATAATTGTTTTTAAAATATTAGCCATGTTTTTCCTTACTTTAAATTCCGAATATTTTAGAATGTTCTTTTAATTTTAGCACAATTACTGATTATTTTCAAGGAAGAATCCCCATTTTGAAAAGGAAAAAGAGGCTGGTAACTTCTCAAAGTAACTTCCACTTGCCTAACCAAAGTGGAAATTAGTCTAAAACGGATTTTTATGGTGGAATTAAGTATGAGACGTTTGAGTTAGAAATGAGGTCTACTATGACAAAACATAAACACCTTACCCTTTCAGACCGTAATGATATCCAAT
>CAUUIG010000063.1:0-10370 GCA_963545095.1 uncultured Streptococcus sp. | reverse complement strand
TCTTACTATTATACAGACTTTTTAAACTTTGTCAACTACTTTTTTAAACTTTTTTCAAGTTAAGTAAAAAGAGCCAGAATTGTACTGACCCTTCTATTGCTCTTTAAACTTAGAAGCACGTTCTTCTCCCCACCAATAGGGCATTAGTTCTGCGACTTTAACTGTTTTTCTTATATTATAGTCCATCATGAATTCTGCATCTTTATTTTCAGCATTAAGCTCTAAGAGGAACTCTCTGCAAGCTCCACAGGGCATTCCTGAACTTCCACTATAAGGTGGTTTGTCTCGAAAAGCTAATACTTTTTTAACCTTAGTTTGTCCTGAGAATTGGTACATATTAAAGAGTGCCGCCCGCTCTGCGCAGAGATGGAAAACACCACAGGTTCCCTCCATACAGAATCCTGTAAATATTTGTCCATCTTCTGCTTCTACTGCAGCTACAACATGATTGGCATAAACAAAGTCTGATACTTCATGTGGATCGTATAGCTTCTGTGCTTCTTCGTACATCTTTTCCCAGATATCCATTGTTGCATCCTTCTTACTTAGAGATTTCTTTTAACATATTTTCGATATGCTGGATTGATTTTTCACGACCTAACAAGAAGATCGTATCTGGCAACTCTGGACCATGCATTTCACCTGAAACAGCGATACGAATAGGCATGAAAAGATTTTTCCCTTTAATACCTGTTTCTTTTTGGACTGCTTTAATTTGTGGGAAGATATTCTCTGTTACAAATTCATCATCTGTCATCGATTCAAGTTTTGCTTTGAAGGCTTCAAGAACTGTTGGGACTGCTTCACCTGCCATGACTTCGCGCTCTGCTTCGGTCAATTCTGGGAAATCTGAGAAGAAGAGATCTGTCAATGGGATAATCTCATCTACTGATTTCATTTGTGGTTTATAGAGCTCAACTAATTTTTCAGCCTTGTCAGTCAATCGACCTGCTTCTTCTAGGAATGGTTTTGCCATTTCAAAGATAGTTTCTAGGTCTGCATTCTTGATATAATCATTGCTCATCCAGTCTAGTTTTTTCTGGTCAAAGGCTGCTGGAGACTTGCTGAGGCGATTTTCATCGAAAAGTTTAATCAATTCTTCACGAGAGAAAATCTCATCTTCGCCACCTGGGTTCCAACCAAGAAGAGCAATAAAGTTAAAGACTGCTTCTGGTAAATAACCTTTTTTACGGTAGTCTTCAATAAACTGAAGGGTGTTGGTATCGCGTTTAGACAATTTTTTCCCAGTTTCAGAGTTGATAATCAAGGTCATGTGACCGAACTCTGGAGCTTCCCAACCAAGTGCTTCATAAACCATGAGCTGTTTTGGTGTATTAGCAATGTGGTCGTCTCCACGGATTACGTGAGAAATTTGCATATCATGGTCATCGATGACAACGGCAAAGTTGTAAGTTGGGTAACCATCTTTCTTTTGGATAACCCAGTCACCACCGATATTGCCACCTTCAAATTCGATATCGCCTTTGACCATATCATGCCACTTGTAGATACCTGACTCATTGACAGCCAAACGAACAGTTGGGATGATACCTGCTGCTTCACGTTCTGCGATATAAGCTGCTTTTTCTTCTTCACTCATACCAAGGTATTCATTGATGTAGCGTGGTGTTTCGCCAGCTGCTTCTTGGCGTTCGCGTTCAGCTGCCAACTCTTCTTCTGTAACGTAAGATTTGTAGGCTTTTCCTTCAGCTAACAGTTGGTCGATGAATTTTTGATACAAGTCCAAACGCTCAGACTGGCGGTAATTTTCATGTGTTTCTGGGCTTTCATCCCAATCCATACCTAACCAACGAAGGTTTTCAAGCTGTGAACGTTCACCATCCTCGACATGACGTTTACGGTCAGTATCTTCGATACGAATAATAAAAGTTCCACCATGATGACGTGCATACAAGTAGTTGAACAATGCTGTACGGGCATTCCCGATGTGTAGTAGTCCTGTTGGACTTGGTGCGTAACGTACGCGGATATCTTTTGACATAGTTTCTCCTATAAAGTCTCTAGGCGTCTGCCTTTTTGCTCTCTATATTATATCACAAGTCTTGGCTGAGTCCAATTTCTATGGATAAAGAGAGTAAAAAGAGTGGACAAACCACTCTTTTCTTCTATTATTATAGACGTGCGTTAAGTTCTTTGCTCAATTCTTCAAATCCTGGTTTTCCAAGAAGGGCAAACATGTTACGTTTGTAAGCTTCAACACCTGGTTGGTCAAATGGGTTGATGGCATTCAAGTAACCTGAAAGGGCGATAGCCAATTCGAAGAAGTAGATAGTGTAACCAAGAGTGAAGGCATCTTGCTCTGGAAGAGTCACGTACATGTTTGGCACGTCACCGTCAGTGTGGGCAAGAAGAACACCGTCAGTTGCTTTTTTGTTTACAAAGTCAACGTCTTTTCCTTGAAGGTAACCAAGTCCATCAAGGTCTTCTTCCAAGCTAGGGATAATCACGTTCTTACGAGGTTTGTCAACACGGACAACTGTTTCAAACATGATACGAGTTCCTTCTTGGATAAATTGACCCAATGAGTGCAAGTCAGTTGAGAAGTTAGCTGAAGTTGGGTAGATACCTTTTTGGTCTTTTCCTTCTGATTCACCAGCCAATTGTTTCCACCATTCTGAGAAGTATTGAAGTGATGGCTCATAGTTTACCAAGATTTCAGTTGCATAGCCTTTACGGTAAAGGATGTTACGAACTGCTGCGTATTGGTAAGCTTCGTTTTCAGAGATTTTGTCTGAAGTGTAGTCTTTGCGAGCTGCGTTAGCACCTTCCATAAGGGCTTTGATGTCAGCTCCTGATGCAGCGATTGGAAGCAAACCAACTGCTGTCAATACTGAGAAGCGTCCACCGATATCATCTGGAACAACAAATGTTTCCCAACCGTTAGCGTCTGCTTCAACCTTAACAGCACCTTTTTGGCGGTCAGTTGTTGCATAGATACGTTTGTTAGCTTCTTCTTGACCGTATTTCTTAACCAAGAGTTCTTTGAAGACACGGAAAGCAATCGCTGGTTCAGTTGTTGTACCTGATTTAGAAATCACGTTTACTGAGAAGTCTTTGTCAGCTACATACTCTACTAAGTCAGCAAGGTAAGTAGATGAGATTGAGTTTCCTGCGTAAAGGATTTGTGGAGCTTTGCGTTCTTCTTTTGTTTGCAAGTTTGCAAAGTGGTGGTTCAAGAAGTCGATTGCTGCTTTGGCACCAAGGTAAGATCCACCGATACCGATTACAACCAAGACATCGCTGTCTGATTTGATTTGCTCAGCAGCTTTCAAGATGCGGTCAAATTCTTCGCGGTCGTAGTTTTCAGGAAGGTCCAACCATCCCAAGAAGTCGCTACCAGCACCAGTTCCTTTACGGATCAATTCATCTGCTGCTGTTACTTGTGCTTGCATGTATTCCACTTCATGTGGTGCAACAAATTTGTCTAAAACTTTTGAATAATCAAATTTAATATGTGACATGTTATTCCTCCAATATTTCTTCTTTTCTATCATAACGCTTGCCTTCGTTTTTTTCAAGTTTTTTTGTCGAATTTCTCCAATTTTTATCAGAATTCAAACGTTTGCGTAAAAATCCCATATTCCAAAAATTTTGAAAAAATAAAATAAAGAACGACCAGATGTCCCAGTCGTTACAGTTCATTCAATAAATACTCAAATAATTCTAAATTGCCATCTTCTTCATTAACTAGAAACTCTGGATGCCACTGCAAACCGATAATGCGGTGTTCGTCGATAGACTCAATCGCTTCGATGGTTTGGTCTCTTGGATCAATAGCAGTTACACGGAAATTAGGTGCTAAATCTTTAATACTTTGACGATGGACGGAGTTGACCTGACTTTCTTTTCCAAATAGCTTAGCCACCACGCTTCCTTCTACTGTTTCAATAGAATGAGATGTTCCGAAAGGCAGGCCTTGCCAGTGACCTTCTATTTCTTGATTGAGCGTTCCACCAAAGGCAACATTGACAAGTTGAACACCGCGACAGATTGCCATAATTGGTTTATTCTGACGAAGTGCTTCTTTCAAAAGCGCCAATTCAAATTCATCACGCACTAAATTGTAATCATCGCTCTCGATGGTCTTTTTCTCTCCATAAAATTGAGGATGGACATTTTGGCCCCCTGTCAAGATGAGTTTATCAATCATTTCCACATAATCGCGTACAACTGACTCATCACCAACAGGAATGACTAAAGGGAGACCACCGACTTGACGAATGCTCTCTGCGAATCTACAAGATACAGATGAATGAATGTTTTTGCCTTCTGCGTCTACAGGACATAGATTTGCAGCAACTCCTACAACCGTTCTAGCCATGATGTCTCTCCTTTCGAATGTTAACGATAGTCCTATCATATCACTCAAAATGACTTTCGTCTAATATGTTTTTTTTAAGGCTGTGATAAATATTTTTTATGGACAAGAAAAAGCTGCCCACATAGGACAACTTTTTCTTATTCAAAAACAAATTGATTGTGATAGAGTTCTGAATAGAATCCACCTAGTTTCAGGAGTTCATGGTGGTTACCACGTTCAATGACTTCTCCATCTTTAAGGACAATAATCTGGTCTGCATTGAGGATGGTCTTCAAACGATGGGCAATGACAAAACTGGTTCTGCCTGCTACAACCGCCTCCATGGCATGCTGAATCTTGCTTTCTGTCACCGTATCTACGTTTGAAGTTGCTTCATCGAGAATGAGAACTTCTGGATCTGTCATCAGGGTTCGAGCGATAGAAATCAATTGTTTCTGCCCTGTCGAGAAGATGCTCTGGTCATCATCTATAAGAGTATCGTATTTGTTAGGTAAGCTTTCGATATAGTCATGAATGTGGGTTGCCTTGGCTGCTGCCTCAACCATTCCTTGACTGGCATCTGGCACACCGAAACGGATATTGTCTCGAATGGTTCCGCTAAATAAGACCGAATCCTGCAAAACAATTCCCACCTTGCTTCTAAGACTATCTAAATCATAGTCACGGATGTCTTTGCCGTCAAAATAAATACCACCAGCATCAACATCATAAAAGCGATTGATGAGGTTCATAATAGTCGTTTTCCCTGAACCTGTCGGACCAACAACCGCTGTCATCTGGCCTTTCGGAGCGGAAATACTGACATCTTTCAAAATAGGTTTATCAGGCAGGTATGAAAAATCAATATGACTGATTTCAACAAATTCTTGCAACTGAGTAAAGGTCGGAGCCTTTTCAGGTCGGATTTCTTCCTCTGCGTCAAACATTTCCTGAATCCGTTCAGCACCTGTAAAGGCCAACTGAAGACTTCCCCAACTAGCTGCAACTTGGATAATAGGCTGGTAGTACTGCTGTGAAAATTGGGCAAACATAACAATCAAACCTAGGGCTGTACTTGTTTCAATAGACTTATCATTCAAAAGTACAGCTGAACCAGCAAAGATAACGATGGCTGTGTTGACCAGACTCATCCCATTCATGACAGGGAAAAGAATTCCTGAGAACATTCTTCCTTTAAAGGTTGCCCTGCGCACGCGCTCATTTTGTTCAAGAAATCCAGCCATCATATCCTCTTGAATTCCTTGCACAATCACGGCTTTTTGGCCTGAGATACTCTCATCCATATAGGCGTTGAGCTTCCCTACCTCTTTTTGCTGGAGGTTGGTGTATTTGCGTGCCATTTTCACGATGAAAATCAGCATAAGGAAGGCCACTGGTGTGCTGGCAATGGTGATGAGGGCCAGCGTCACATTTCTCGAAAACATGACAAGAATCAGACCAATGTATAAAACAATATTGCTCATGACCTGAATCAAGCTCTCGTTAAAGGCTTGGAGGATATTATCCAAATCACTAGTAAAACGAGATAGGATATCGCCATCTTGTCGGCGGTCAAAGAAAGAAACCGTCAAACGAGCAAGCTTACCGAAGAGGCCTTTGCGCATCTCGTTGGTCGACTCTGCAATCACGCGCGTCATAAGACACATGTATATGACACTGGAGATAAAGAGAACCAAAACCAGCAGGCCAAGATTGACCATGATTCCTGATAGGCTTTGCCAAACAAGTTCTGGATCACCATTTTGATAAGCTTGAACTAAATTAGCTAGCTGCGTCACTGCTTGTCCAGAAAAGACCGGAAAGAGGGCTTGGGCAAGAGTTGCTAGAACAATCATCAGGACAACAACTACAAATGATAGCTTATAGACTTTAAAATAATTCCAAAAAAATTGAACTGTCTTCATTTTACTCCTCCTTTCCTTTCTGTGTTTCATAGATTTCACGGTAAACAGCATTGTTGGCAACCAAGTCTGCATGCGTACCTTGACCAATCAATCGTCCTTGATCTAGAACCAAGATTTTATCTGCATGAACAACCGAGCTAATCTTTTGCGCGATGATAATGGTTGTCGTCTCCTTCAATTCCTTATTCAAGGCTTCTTGAACCAGGCGCTCTGACTTAGCATCCAAGGCTGAGGTCGAATCGTCAAAAATCAGAATACGTGGATTGCTGACAATTCCACGCGCAATCGACATCCTTTGTTTTTGCCCACCTGAGAAATTGGTTCCCCGTTCCTCAACTGGACTTTCAAAGGTTTTCTCCATACGATGAATGAATTCACTGGCTTGGGCAATATTTGCTGCGCGCTCCATTTCAAATAGAGTAGCATCTCCCTTACCCTGTCTCAAGTTATCTGCAATCGTTCCACTAAAGAGAATGGCACGTTGAAGAACGATAGAAACAGTTTTACGCAAGGTTCCTTCACTCACTTCTCGAATATCCTTGCCTCCGATTTTGATAGCCCCTTCCTGTGGGTCAAAGAGACGTGGAATCAATTGAGCCAAGGTTGACTTTCCTGCACCAGTCGCTCCAACTACACCAACCATCTGACCAGGTTCGATAGTAAAGGTCACATCTTTCAGCATTGGTTCCTTATCCATTGGATAGGTAAAGGTCACATTTTCAAAGCTAAGACTTCCGACCAACTCTTCATCTGGCACATCCTTGAAGGTCATGGCTGGCTCTGCGTCAAGAATTTCTCGAATACGACGCATGGAAATCATGGCACGGCTGACAGAATTTCCCAAAAATCCAACCATGACAATGGTAAAGATAATCTGGCTTAGGTAATTGACAAAGGAAGCAATGGAGCCAACAACTGACGGATCCGACTGAACCATCCCTGCAACTAGCCAAATAGAGAGGAATACCGCCCCATAACCGACCAACATCATGAAAGGTTCCACTACTGAAAAGGCATAACCAATGTAAAGATTTTGACCGAGAAGCTCGTCTGAAACCTCCGTAAACTTAGCAAACTGCTCTTTTTCTTGGACAAAGGACTTGACCACGCGAACGCCACGCAGATTTTCCTTGGCAATGGCATTGATGCGCTCAAGAAGGGCTTGAAACTTGACAAAACGAGGCCCCATCATTCCCATCATGACAGCAGTCAAACCAAAAATCAAGACTACCATGAGAACAATCACCCACCAAAGAGAAGGTAAAGTTCGAACCGCCAAGATAAACGAACCGATGAACAAGAGGGGAAGTCTGAAAAGAATTTGGAAGGTCATCATGACGACGTTCTGAATCTGGTTGATATCATTTGTCATGCGAACGACTAGATTTCCCGCATTAAATTGTTCAATATTGGCATAAGAAAAGGTTTGGATTTTACGGAAGGCATCTTCCCGAAGGTCGGATGAAACTCCTTGGGCAATATAGGCTGCAAGGATAACATTGAGCCCACCAGCAATCAGACCAACCAAGGCCACACCAATCAACCAAGCCCCGATACTATAAATAGCTTCATATTTTCCAGCAAGGAGGGCGTCTAACACTTCCTGCAGATAACGCGGTTGCAGAAGTGAACTAGCAACCATCAAGCCTGTCATCAGGAGCGAAGCCAAGGCCTGCCACTTGTAGGTTTTTATTTTCTGAATCAGCATACTTTCTCCTTAAAAAATAGACAAAAGGGAGCGACAATGCGTCAGCTCCTTCTCATTCTGTTTGTGTGATGCTATTCTAGCAAAAAAGTGGGAACTTGTCAAAGAAGTCTCCTTGATACAGCTAGATTAACTAGTGAGTCTTGGTTTTATAGTTTCTGTTTTAACTCAACTAAGACATTCATAGCCTGCATAGGTGTCATATTGTAAATGTCCAATTTAGCTAATGCTGCTAGGATAGGATGCTCTTCAGGCTCGTCAAAGAGTGAAATCTGTTCAGTGACAGCACTTGTTTGTCTCATAGGAACTGGACTTTCTGTCCCTTGATTCTCTAACTGAGTCAAAATCTTATCCGCCCTTGCTAAAAGGTCTGCTGGTAAGCCAGCAATCTTGGCAACGTGGATACCGTAGGATTTATCGGCTGGTCCTGGTTCAATCTTGTGAAGGAAGGTGACCTGCCCATCCTGCTCCAAGGTTGCCACGTGAACATTGACCAAGTGCTCCAAGCTAGACTCCAGACTAGTCAACTCATGGTAGTGGGTCGCAAAGAGGGTCTTGGCTCCAATATGCTCATGGATGTATTCGATGATAGACTGAGCAAGAGCCATCCCGTCATAAGTTGCCGTTCCCCGTCCCAATTCATCAAAAAGAATCAAGGAATTTTTGGTCGCATGCGAAATAGCATTGTTAGCCTCCATCATCTCTACCATGAAGGTTGATTGACCTGAAACCAAGTCATCTGCTGCTCCGATACGGGTAAAAATCGCATCAAAAATCGGTAAATGGGCGCTTTCTGCTGGCACATAAGAGCCCAACTGGGCCATTATCGCCGTCATGGCTAACTGACGCATATAGGTTGACTTCCCGCTCATGTTGGGCCCTGTAATCAGTTGAATACTGGTATCTTCTGCCATCTGAATCGTATTGGGAATATAGGTCTGAACCCCCATAACCTTTTCAACGACAGCATGGCGCCCTTTCTGGATATCAATCCGCGAATCATCTCCGAATTCAGGTCGAATCAAATGCTGGGTTTCAGCCACAACTGCTAGACTCTGTAAGACATCAACTGTCGCAATTCCTTGGGCTAGAGCTTGTAAACGTTGGATGTACTTGCTGACCTCTTCACGAATACGCATAAAGATTTCGTACTCTAGGTTAGCTGACTTCTCACGCGCCTCCAGCATATCTCCCTCGATACGGGCTAATTCTTCGGTTCCAAAGCGTTCCGAGTTTTTCAGCGTCGCCTTGCGGAAAAAGTGAGCTGGCACATTTCCCAGTTGTGAATTGGTCACATGGAAATAGTAACCATCCTTTTTATTGTAGTCAATCTTGATCGTACTGATACCAGAGTTTTCTCTCTCCTTAGCCTCAATCTCAGCAATCCAGCTAGTCCCTTCTCTGAGAACACGACGGTACTTGTCTAAGGTCTCATCAAATCCCGTACGGATAATGCCACCTTCCGTAATCACATGAGGAGCTTCAGGAGCAATCGCTGCGCTAATCAAACTCTCCAACTCAGGGATTCCATCCAGTTGTTCGATGAGATAAGCTAGAGCAGGTTGCTCCATCCCTTCTAAAATCGCACGAATCCGTGGCACACTAGACAAGGTGGTCGCCAACTGCAAGAGATCCTTGGGATTTGTTTTGCCAAAAGAAACCCGACTAGCCAAGCGTTCGATATCATAAACACCCTTGAGACTGTCTGTCAAATCACTGCGCTCAAAGAAATGGTCGAGAAAGACCTGCACCACCTCTTGACGTTGGACGATTCGCTCCTTATCAATCAAGGGGCGATGAATCCAAGAACGCAAAAGACGCATCCCCATAGCCGTTTTGGTTTCATCCAAAAGCCAGAAAAGACTACCTTGCTTCTTGCCTGAACGGGCATTCTCAACCAAATCCAGACTAGCCTTGGTCGCATAATCCATCTGCAAGAAATCTTTGATTTCATAGCGGATAACAGGTTTGAGGTGGTTCAATTCCCTCATCTGAGTCCGATGAACATACTGGAGCAGCTTACTAGATGCCGCTTGCTCCACAGATGCCAATCGTGAATCCAGTAAATGAAGGTCTTCAAAGCCTTCTTTTTCATAGGAAAGTACCAGATTCATCTGGCGACTGAGGATTTGTTCTTCTTCCTCAGACAAGTCATAACCCAGCACCACTTCTCGAGCCTTGAGATTGCGGATTTCCCCACAAACCAGCGTGAAATCCAAAAGACCTGTCACATAAAAGTCGCCCGTCACCAGGTCCATATAAGCTAGGCCAAATTGATTGCCTTCGCGGTCTAGGTCTATGGCAACCAAAAAATTATTCTGACTATCCGGCTTACTGCTATCGACCACTGTCCCTGGCGTAATGACCTGAACAACTTCTCGTTTCACAACCCCAACTGCCTGTTTAGGATCTTCCATCT
>CAUUIG010000062.1:0-10396 GCA_963545095.1 uncultured Streptococcus sp. | reverse complement strand
ATTGAGATGTCTGTTCCATTTTTTATAGGAGAGGAAAGATTGAAAACAAAGATTGAAAAAATTGGATTAGCAAGTATCTGCTTACTAGGCTTGGCAACTAGCTAGGTCGCTGCAAATGAAACTGAAGTAGCAAAAACTTCGCAGGATACAACGACAGTTTCAAGTAGTTCAGAGCAAAATCAGTCTTCTAATAAAACTCAAACGAGTGCAGGTGTAAAGACCACTGCTTCTGCCCACTGGGAGGGGGATTATTATGTAAAGGCTGATGGTTCCAAAACAAAGAGTGAGTGGATTTTCGATACTAGCTACAATAGCTGGTTCTATATAAAAGCAGACGGTTGTTATGCAGAAAATGAAACAGATGCCAATCAAACCATTGAACTCTTGAAAAAATACAAGATGAACTTATCTTACCCTATATATTATGATGTTGAGAACTGGGAATATGTCAATAAAACAAAGAGAGCCCCAAGTGATACTGGAATCTGGGTCAAGATTATCAATAAGTATATGGCAACAATGAAGCAGGCTGGTTATCAAAATGTGAAAGTTTATAGCTATCGTCAATTCTTGCAAACTCGTTTGAATCATCCAGATATTTTACAACATGTCAACTGGGTTGCGGCTTATACTGATGCACTTGATTGGACAAATCCTCACTATTCAGGAGAAAAAGGATGGCAATATACTTCATCTGAATACTTAAAAGGAATTCGTGGCCGTGTCGATGTCAGCGTTTGGTATTAAGATATAGAGTAGAGAAAGGAGTGTGCAAGAAATTTGCATCCTCTTTTTCTTTGTTTTACTGAAGCAAAGGGGTATGAAATTTAATCAAAAAATCTCTAAATAATTCTTAAATTATCAGTCTATTGCAACTTTTCTCATGTGAGTCTTTTGGCTTGCTATTGGTTTCTCTTAGTAGTATACTAAGATAGTAATCATTAAGAAGTGGTTACAAAAAATAATGAATGAGGTAAAAACAATGGTAGAATTGAAAAAAGAAGCAGTAAAAGACGTAACATCATTAACAAAAGCAGCGCCAGTGGCATTGGCAAAAACAAAGGAAGTTTTGAACCAAGCTGTTGCTGATTTGTACGTAGCTCACGTGGCTTTGCACCAAGTACACTGGTACATGCGTGGTCGTGGGTTCCTTGTATGGCATCCAAAAATGGATGAGTATATGGAAGCTCTTGACGGTCAATTGGATGAAATCAGCGAACGCTTGATTACACTTGGAGGAAGCCCATTCTCTACATTGACAGAATTCCTTCAAAACAGTGAAATCGAAGAAGAAGCTGGTGAATACCGCAATGTTGAAGAAAGCTTGGAACGTGTCCTTGCTATCTACCGTTACTTGTCAGAACTTTTCCAAAAAGGTTTGGATGTTACTGATGAAGAAGGTGATGATGTGACAAACGGTATCTTCTCAGACGCTAAAACTGAAACGGATAAAACAATCTGGATGCTTGCAGCAGAACTTGGACAAGCACCTGGTTTGTAAGAAATAAGGTAACATAGATAAATCTGTAGGGAAATTTCTTACAGATTTTTTCTATTTTATAAGCTATTCCAAACCAGTCTTTTTTTGAGTTTTTTGATAAAATAGTACTATCAGTGAAAAGGATGGAAGCATGACTAAGAAAATCGTAGCTATTTGGGCCCAGGATGAAGAGGGTGTGATTGGTAAGGACAATCGTCTGCCTTGGCATTTGCCAGCAGAATTGCAACACTTCAAAGAAACAACTCTGAATCATGCTATCTTGATGGGGCGTGTGACCTTTGATGGAATGGGACGTCGACTGCTTCCAAAACGGGAGACCTTGATTTTGACTCGTAACCCAGAAGAAAAGATAGATGGGGTTGCTACTTTTCACGATATTCAGTCTGTCCTAGACTGGTATCAGGCTCAAGACAAGAATCTTTATATTATCGGTGGGAAGCAAATTTTTCAGGCTTTTGAGCCCTATTTGGATGAAGTAATTGTTACTCAAATCCATGCTCGGATGGAGGGAGATACCTATTTTCCTGAAGAGTTTGACCTGTCTATTTTTGAGACGGTTTCAAGCAAATTTTACGCCAAAGATGAGAAAAATTCTTATGATTTTACCATCCAATACCGTAAGAGAAAGGAAGTCTAATGGAACGTAGTATATTTGGTTTTTTCACAGCCATGCTGTGTTTGGTCTGCTTGCTTGCAGGGGCACAGGCTTTTCGTAAAAAGCGTTATGGACTTTCTGTCCTGCTCTGGTTAAATGCCTTTACCAATTTGGTCAATAGTATCCATGCTTTTTACATGACCTTATTTTAGATAGAATGACAGTATAGAATAGAACGGAAGGAAATCATGCCTACAACTAGGAATAATGATATGATGGTTTATTGCTCATTTTGTGGCAAAAGCCAAGAAGAAGTACAAAAAATAATCGCTGGCAACAACGCCTTTATCTGTAATGAATGTGTAGAGTTGGCCCAGGAAATCATTCGAGAGGAGTTGGCTGAGGAAGTCTTGGCAGACTTGTCTGAGGTACCAAAACCAATTGAACTCCTCCATATCTTGAACCACTATGTAATCGGTCAAGATCGTGCCAAGCGTGCCTTGGCAGTGGCAGTTTACAACCACTATAAACGCATCAATTTCCACGATACGCGTGAAGAGTCAGAAGATGTGGATTTGCAGAAGTCAAACATCTTGATGATTGGCCCAACTGGTTCAGGGAAAACTTTCCTTGCCCAGACCTTGGCTAAGAGCTTGAATGTGCCTTTTGCCATTGCAGATGCGACAGCTCTGACTGAGGCTGGTTATGTGGGCGAGGACGTGGAAAATATCCTCCTCAAACTCTTGCAGGCTGCTGACTTTAACATCGAACGTGCAGAACGTGGGATTATCTACGTGGATGAAATTGACAAGATTGCTAAAAAGAGCGAGAATGTATCGATCACACGTGATGTTTCTGGTGAAGGGGTGCAACAAGCCCTCCTCAAGATTATCGAGGGAACCGTCGCAAGCGTACCTCCTCAAGGTGGACGTAAACACCCACAACAAGAGATGATTCAAGTGGATACTAAAAACATCCTCTTCATCGTGGGTGGTGCCTTTGATGGCATTGAAGAAATTGTCAAACAACGTCTAGGTGAAAAAGTTATTGGCTTTGGTCAAAACAACAAGGCGATTGACGAAAATAGCTCATACATGCAAGAAATCATCGCAGAAGATATTCAAAAATTTGGTATTATCCCTGAGTTGATTGGACGCTTGCCTGTCTTTGCTGCTCTTGAACAGTTGACAGTAGATGATTTGGTTCGTATCTTGAAAGAGCCAAGAAATGCCTTGGTCAAACAATACCAAACCTTGCTTTCTTATGATGATGTCGAGTTGGAATTTGACGACGAAGCCCTTCAAGAGATTGCCAACAAGGCCATCGAACGGAAGACTGGTGCGCGTGGTCTTCGTTCCATTATCGAAGAAACCATGCTGGACGTTATGTTTGAAGTACCGAGTCAGGAAAATGTAAAATTGGTCCGCATCACAAAAGAAGCTGTCGATGGAACGGATAAACCAATTCTAGAAACAGCCTAGAGGTGACTATGGAACTGAATACACACAATGCTGAAATCTTGCTCAGTGCGGCTAATAAATCCCACTATCCGCAGGATGACCTGCTAGAAATCGCTCTTGCAGGGCGTTCAAATGTTGGTAAATCTAGCTTTATCAATACCATGCTGAACCGCAAGAATCTAGCCCGAACATCAGGTAAACCTGGTAAAACCCAGCTCCTGAACTTCTTTAACATTGATGATAAGATGCGCTTTGTGGATGTGCCTGGTTATGGCTATGCCCGTGTTTCTAAAAAGGAACGTGAAAAGTGGGGGCGCATGATTGAGGAGTACCTAACGACTCGGGAAAATCTCCGTGCGGTAGTCAGTCTAGTTGACCTTCGTCATGACCCGTCAGCAGATGATGTACAGATGTACGAATTTCTCAAGTATTATGAGATTCCGGTTATCATCGTTGCGACCAAGGCGGACAAGATTCCTCGTGGTAAATGGAACAAGCACGAATCAGCAATCAAAAAGAAATTAAACTTTGACCCAAGTGACGACTTCATCCTCTTTTCATCTGTCAGCAAGGCAGGGATGGATGAGGCTTGGGATGCAATCTTAGAAAAATTGTGAGGAAAAGAAAATGGCAAAAACAATTCATACAGACAAAGCTCCAAAAGCTATCGGACCATATGTTCAAGGAAAAATCGTTGGCAACCTTTTGTTTGCTAGTGGTCAAGTTCCTCTCTCTCCTGAAACTGGGGAAATCGTTGGAGAAACGATTCAAGAACAGACAGAGCAAGTCTTAAAAAACATCGGTGCTATTTTGGTAGAAGCTGGAACAGACTTTGACCATGTTGTCAAAACAACTTGCTTCTTGAGTGATATGAACGACTTCGTTCCTTTTAACGAGGTTTACCAAACGGCCTTTAAAGAGGAATTTCCAGCTCGTTCAGCTGTGGAGGTAGCTCGTCTTCCTCGTGATGTAAAAGTCGAAATCGAAGTCATCGCAGAGATTGGATAAGCTAGTTGAAGTTTGGTGTTGCCAAACTTCTTTTGATATAAGGAGAAAAAGATGACAAAGAAACAACTTCACTTGGTGATTGTGACAGGGATGAGTGGTGCTGGGAAAACCGTGGCCATTCAGTCTTTCGAGGATTTAGGTTATTTTACTATTGATAATATGCCGCCAGCCCTCTTGCCTAAGTTTTTGCAGTTGGTGGAAACAAAGGAAGACGACCATAAGTTGGCCTTGGTAGTGGATATGCGTAGCCGTTCTTTCTTTTCAGAGATTCAAGCTGTTTTGGATGAGTTGGAAAACAAGGAAGAATTGGATTTCAAAATCCTCTTTTTGGATGCTGCCGATAAGGAATTGGTCGCGCGTTACAAGGAAACCAGACGGAGTCACCCATTAGCAGCAGATGGACGGATTTTGGATGGAATCAAGCTGGAGCGTGAACTCTTAGCACCTTTGAAAAATATGAGTCAAAATGTGGTGGATACAACTGAACTCACTCCTCGTGAGCTGCGTAAAACCATTGCAGAGCAGTTTTCAGATCAAGAACAAGCCCAGTCTTTCCGTATCGAAGTCATGTCTTTTGGCTTTAAATATGGAATCCCGATTGATGCGGACCTAGTCTTTGATGTGCGCTTTTTGCCAAATCCATATTACCTACCAGAACTGAGAAACCAAACGGGTGTGGATGAACCAGTTTATGACTATGTCATGAATCATCCTGAGTCAGAAGACTTTTATCAACATTTATTGGCCTTGATTGAGCCGATTTTGCCAAGTTACCAAAAGGAGGGGAAGTCTGTTTTGACTATTGCTATGGGATGTACGGGTGGGCAACACCGTAGTGTGGCCTTTGCTAAACGCTTGGCGCAGGACTTATCCAAGAATTGGCCTGTCAATGAAGGGCATCGCGACAAAGACCGAAGAAAGGAAACGGTAAACCGTTCATGAGAAAACCAAAGATAACGGTGATTGGTGGAGGAACTGGGATCCCCGTCATTCTTAAAAGTCTGCGTGAAAAAGATGTGGAAATCGCTGCTATCGTAACGGTGGCGGATGATGGTGGTTCATCAGGTGAACTCCGAAAAAATATGCAGCAGTTGACACCACCAGGTGATCTTCGCAATGTCCTTGTGGCCATGTCGGATATGCCTAAGTTTTATGAGAAGGTCTTTCAGTACCGCTTTTCTGAGGATGCCGGAGCCTTTGCTGGTCATCCATTGGGCAATCTCATCATTGCTGGCCTGTCAGAAATGCAGGGTTCGACCTATAATGCTATGCAGTTGCTGAGCAAATTTTTCCACACAACTGGGAAGATTTATCCTTCCAGTGACCATCCCTTGACTCTTCATGCAGTCTTTCAGGATGGGACAGAAGTGGCTGGAGAGAGCCATATTGCAGACCATCCAGGCATGATTGACCATGTTTATGTGACCAATACCCTCAACGATGATACGCCTCTGGCCAGTCGTCGAGTAGTGCAGACCATTCTTGAAAGTGACATGATTGTCCTAGGACCTGGTTCCCTCTTTACCTCGATTTTGCCCAATATCGTGATTAAGGAAATCGGGCAGGCGCTTTTGGAAACCAAGGCAGAAATCGCCTATGTCTGTAATATCATGACCCAACGTGGGGAGACAGAACACTTTACAGATAGCGACCATGTGGAAGTCTTGCATCGTCATCTTGGTCGACCTTTTATCGATACTGTATTGGTGAATATCGAAAAAGTGCCTCAGGAATACATGAATTCCAACCGCTTTGATGAATACTTGGTGCAGGTGGAACATGATTTTGCAGGTCTTTGTAAGCAAGTTCCGCGTGTGATTTCATCCAACTTCCTTCGCCTGGAAAATGGGGGTGCCTTTCACGATGGGGATTTGCTCGTGGATGAGTTGATGCGGATTATACAGGTGAGAAAATGAGTTTCACAGTAGCAGTAAAAGAAGAAATCTTAGGTCAACACCATCTGAGTCGGCATGAATTATCTGCCATTATCAAGATGTCTGGTAGCATCGGTCTCTCGACTTCGGGCCTAACCTTGTCTGTCGTGACAGAAAATGCCAAACTGGCTCGTCACCTCTATGAGTCTTTTCTCCATTTTTATGAAATCAAATCGGAAATTCGTCACCACCAACGGAGCAATCTCCGCAAGAATCGAGTCTATACCGTTTTTACAGATGAAAAAGTGCAGGACTTGTTGAGTGATTTGCACTTGGCAGACTCCTTTTTTGGTCTGGAAACAGGTATTGATGAGGAGATTTTATCAGACGAGGAAGCAGGTCGTGCTTATCTTTGTGGCGCTTTCTTGGCAAATGGAAGCATTCGTGACCCTGAGTCAGGCAAGTACCAGTTGGAAATCAGTTCTGTTTATCTGGACCACGCGCAAGGGATTGCCTCCCTTCTCCAGCAGTTTTTACTGGATGCCAAAGTACTTGAGCGCAAGAAGGGAGCTGTGACCTATCTCCAGCGAGCCGAAGATATTATGGACTTTCTTATAGTAATCGGAGCCATGCAGGCGCGTGACGATTTTGAGAGAGTAAAGATTTTGCGAGAAACCCGTAATGACCTCAATCGGGCTAATAATGCTGAAACAGCTAATATAGCTCGGACAGTTTCTGCCAGCATGAAGACTATCAACAATATCAGCAAAATCAAAGATATTATGGGCTTAGAAAATCTGCCAGTGGATTTGCAGGAAGTGGCGCAGTTGCGTATTCAGCATCTAGACTACTCTATCCAGCAATTAGCAGATAGCCTCAGTACCCCTCTGACCAAAAGTGGTGTCAACCACAGACTCAGAAAGATAAATAAATTAGCCGATGAACTATAAAACCACGAATCCTATGTGACTCGTGGTTCTTTTTTATAAACTAGTTGAGTGTTTTGGTTGCACTTTTTGCTCAGGGTCAATGTAGTTGATGGCATTGTTGACAGCGGTTGGAGCTTCTCCCAGTCCTGTCGCAATTAAGTCAATTTTTCCGTCATAGTAGCAACAGTCACCGATAGCATAGATACCTGCTTGGCTGGATTCTTGCTTGCTGTTGACGATAATCTTATGACGGTTGAGGTCCAAACCCCAGTTTTTAATGTTACCGACAGAAGATTTGAAACCATAGTTGACAAAGAGGTGGTCTAGGTCAATAGATTCTGCTTCATCAGATTTGACTTTTGTGATTTCAAGTTTATCGAGCGTTTTTCCATCTCCAAGGAGTTGGCTAGGGACGAATGGTGTCTTGATGGTCACAGATGATTCCTGTAAGGCTTGGACACTGTGTTCCAAGGCACGGAAATTATCTCTGCGGTGGACAAGGGTAGTTGGCGCAATTTTTTCAAAAGCCAAAGCCCAATCCACAGCAGAGTCCCCACCACCAAGAATCGTCACTTTCTTACCAGCGTATTGCTGGATGTTGGAAACGTGGTAGTGGATATTTTCATAGCCTTCAACGCCTTCTAGTTCCAGCGGACGTGGTTTAAAGGCACCGCCACCCATAGCGATGATAACAGTTTTAGACAGGTGACTTCCTTTAGAAGTTGTAATTACAAAGCCTTCTTCTTGTTTTTCAATCTCAAGAACCGTTTCGTTGAGATGAATAGGGGTATCAAAGCCGTTTAACTGTTCAATTAAGCGGTTGGTCAACTCTTCTCCAGTCAGGTTTGGAAACCCTGGGACGTCTAGGATTTCCTTTTCAGGATAGAGAATAGCAGGTTGTCCACCTAGTTGGGGAAGAGAGTCGATGATTTGGACCTTGGCTTGGCGTAGGTGGGCATAAAAGGCTGCAAAAAGTCCGACAGGACCACCACCTACAATGGTAATATCATAGAGTTGAGACATGGTTTCTCCTTTGTTTTTTCTAGTCATACTCTTCAAAAATCTCTTCAAACCACGTCAGCGTCGCCTTACCGTAGCTATGGTTACTGACTTCGTCAGTTCTATCCACAACCTCAAAACACTGTTTTGAGCAACCTGCGGCTAGCTTCCTAGTTTGCTCTTTGATTTTCATTGAGTATCAGTTTATTTTATCATATTTTTTCTTTAATTTAAAATGAAGTAGGATAGGGAAAAAAATGTCAGAAAAATGGTATAATAGAAAGGAACGTGTTTGGACAGAGAGGAGACAGCAGATGAACTTTCAACAATTATCCAACCTGCAATATTGGACTAGCTTGTTTTCTAGTCCTTGGAGTATTGCCATCAATGTGTTTGATATTTTGATTGTGGCCTATATTTTATATCGTTTTACAAAAGCGATAGCTGGTACCAAGATTATGATTTTGGTGCGGGGGGTCTTGATCTTTGTATTAGCCCAGGTTGTGGCCAATATCCTTGGTTTAACAACGATTTCTTGGTTGATTAATCAGATTATCACCTATGGGGTTATTGCTGCGGTTGTTATCTTCTCTCCAGAGATTCGGACTGGTTTGGAACGCTTGGGAAGGGCGACAGATTTCTTTTCTACTACTCAAATTAGTGCAGAAGAGCAAATGATTCGTGCCTTTGTCAAGTCAGTTGAATATATGAGCCCTCGTAAGATAGGTGCCCTAGTTGCCATCCAACGAGTTCGCACCCTGCAAGAATACATTTCTACAGGGATTCCCTTGGATGCCAATATTTCGGCTGAACTCCTCATCAATATCTTTATCCCCAACACTCCCCTACATGATGGTGCTGTGATTATCAGAGAAAATCGAATTGCAGTGACTTCTGCCTATCTGCCCTTGACAGAAAGTACAGGGATTTCCAAGGAATTTGGGACCAGACACCGGGCGGCTATCGGTTTATCAGAAGTATCCGATGCCTTGACCTTCATCGTCTCAGAGGAAACAGGTGGTATTTCTATTACCTATAATGGGGTCTTCAAGCATGACTTGACTCTTGAAGAATTTGAAGCAGAGCTACGAACAATTCTTTTGCCAGCTGTTGAGGAAAAAGTCAGTTTCAAGGACCGTTTGCTAGGAGGTTGGAAATATGAGAAAAAATAGTCTATATATCATTTCATCTCTCTTTTTTGCTTGTGTCTTATTTGTCTATGCAACGTCAACCAACTTTCAAAATAGCAATACCGCAAGGCAGGTCAAATCAGAAACCTACACCAATACGATAACGAACGTTCCTATCGATATTCACTATGATGATGACCAGTATTTCATTAGCGGATTTGCATCAGAGGTTTCAGTTGTGCTGACAGGTGCCAATCGTGTGACCTTGGCCAGTGAAATGCAGGAGAGCACTCGTAAGTTTAAGGTCACAGCGGATTTGACGGATGCCAGTGTTGGAACGATTGAAGTTCCCTTGAACATTGAAAATCTTCCAAGTGGATTGACCGCTGTAGCAACGCCTCAAAAGATCACAGTGAAAGTTGGGAAGAAGGTTAAAAGAGATGGGATGCTTGTTGTGCCACAAGTTGACCAAAACCAGATTGATCCCAAGTTACAAATTGATAGTGTAACCGTGTCAAATGAACGAGTTTCGGTCACAACTGACCAAGAAACATTAGCTAAGATTGACAAAGTTATTGCGCTTTTACCAACCAGCGAACGGATTACAGGTAACTATAGTGGTTCAGTACCTTTGCAGGCAATCGACCGCAATGGGGTTGTCTTACCAGTAGTCATCACTCCGTTTGACACAACAATGAAGGTGACTACAAAACCAGTGACACCAAGTTCAAGCACATCAAATTCAACTACAAGTAGTTCGTCGGAGACATCCTCGTCAACGAAAGCAACTAGTTCAAAAACAAATTAAAAATAGAAAAAGGATTTTATAAAAATGGGTAAATATTTTGGGACTGATGGAGTCCGTGGAGAAGCTAACGTAGAATTAACGCCAGAATTGGC
>CAUUIG010000061.1:0-10488 GCA_963545095.1 uncultured Streptococcus sp. | reverse complement strand
AAACATTTTTAATGAAGGGCAGTTTTGCCCTTTTACTTTTCGTTATTCTTGGCTATGTGGTCAAATTTTACCCTGAAACGTTGGTCAATTTTGACCAACCGATTCAGACGGTCGTTCGAGGAGACTTACCAGATTACTTGACTGTTCTTTTCAGAGCCATCACACGCCTGATTGATATCCCAGTGATTATCACTTGGGTTGTCATTACAGCTTTTGTCTTTTATCGTAAGCGATGGAAGATAGAAAGTTTCTTCATGCTGGGAAATCTGGCTTTGGCAGGTCTTTTAATCGTGACCTTTAAAAATATCTACCAGCGTCCACGACCAGCTATCTTACACTTGGTTGAGGAGAAGGGATTTTCTTTTCCAAGTGGACATTCTCTGGCTGTAACCTTGATGGTAGGCACTCTGATTGTTATTCTCAGTCAACGGATGAAAGATCCAGTCTGGAGAAAAATCATGCAAATGTTTCTTGCTCTCTACCTAGTCAGTGTACTGGTATCAAGGGTCTATCTGGGAGTTCATTATCCATCAGACGTTCTTGCCAGTTTCTGTGTGGGCTTGGGAGTTCTGTTTATCGAATTTCCCTTCTATGACAAGCTTCGCTTCCAATGGCGATTTAAAGGCAAGCAGAAGTGAGTATTGAATTTGCTTGAGGAGAAAGAAATGAAAGTCAACATAAAAGATCTTCATCCAACTCAACTATACTTATCAGAAAAGAAACTAGAAGGTATCCAGACACTTTATCAGTCGGCAGAAATAATCAATATTGATCCAATCAGTATTCTTGCGTTCGGAGATTACTTGTTGATTACAGATGGGCATCACAGGGCTTATCAGGCTTTATTGGCAGGTCAAGATACGATTTCTGCTGAGTTTGATAGAGACGGCGGTGATGAACTATATCATCTCTATGCGCAAGCTTGTGAGGAAAGAAAGATTTACTCTGTTCTGGATTTAAAAAATCATATCTTACCTCAAGATGAGTATGAAGCAAAATGGTATAACTGGTGTGAGGGTTTTAATCAAGCAGCAACTCTCTTATTGAAAAGGAAAGCAGATGAAACAGCCCCTACAAATAGATAATGCACTGCGTCTTGTTCCTTATTATAAGGTCAATCATTGTGAGGAAGCTTTGGCTTGGTATCAGGATGTGAACTTGGTTTACCTCGTAGATGGTGTGAAGCGACCTTACAGTACAGCGACCCTGGAAGCTATGTATTCCTATTTGGATAAGCATGGTGAGCTTTTTGGGATTGAAGTTAAGGAGAAGGGGGAATGGTTTCCAATTGGGGATGTTACACTATCTCAGGATAATCTTCCCATTGTGATTGGGAATCCCGCTTATCAACATCTAGGGCTTGGGAAAAAGGTTCTAAGTACTTTGATTGAATTGGCTCGAGTAAAAGGATGGAAAGAATTGAGAGTCAAGGAAATCTACACCTATAATCATGCTTCTAGGAGGTGTTTCAAGTCGCTTGGATTTGTGGAAAATAGAGCAACAGAAAAAGGAATGAGTTTTATATTGAAATTAATCTAATCTAACTTGTTTTTTAACTCAAAATCTGATAAACTATGTAGTAATTGAATAGAAATCTGCAAGACTAGTAACTCAAGGGAAGTATATCAGGGAGGAGAGCCGTGACTGCAAGCTCTCTATATGAAAGCTGGGTGAATTCACTTGCGCATGGATTTAGAAATGAAGGTCTGACTTGTCAGATAAAAACGGATGGTACCGCGTGTCAACGCTCCGAGTGGAGTTTTTGGCATGTGGTTTTCTTTTTATCTACGAGCGACTGATGGAGGAATTATGTCAACTATTGAAGAACAATTAAAAGCGCTTCGTGAAGAAACGCTGGCTAGCTTGAAGCAGATTACTGCTGAAAATGAAAAAGAGATGCAAGATTTGCGTGTCTCTGTCCTTGGGAAAAAGGGTTCGCTCACTGAAATCCTCAAAGGGATGAAGGATGTATCTGCTGAGATGCGTCCAATCATTGGGAAACACGTCAATGAAGCGCGTGATGTCTTGACAGCAGCCTTTGAAGAAACAGCTAAGCTCTTGGAAGAAAAGAAAGTCGCGGCTCAACTGGCTAGCGAGAGCATCGATGTGACACTTCCAGGTCGTCCAGTTGCGACTGGTCACCGTCATGTCCTCACACAAACCAGTGAGGAAATCGAAGATATTTTCATTGGGATGGGTTACCAAGTCGTGGATGGTTTTGAAGTAGAGCAAGACTACTATAACTTTGAACGTATGAACCTTCCAAAAGACCACCCAGCCCGTGATATGCAGGACACCTTCTATATCACAGAAGAAATCTTGCTCCGTACCCACACGTCTCCAGTGCAGGCGCGTGCCATGGATGCCCATGATTTCTCTAAAGGTCCTTTGAAAATGATTTCGCCAGGGCGTGTGTTCCGTCGTGACACAGACGATGCGACCCACAGTCACCAATTCCACCAAATCGAAGGTTTGGTTGTTGGGAAAAATATCTCTATGGCAGATCTTCAAGGAACGCTTCAGTTGATTGTGCAAAAAATGTTCGGTGAAGAGCGTCAGATCCGTCTGCGTCCCTCTTACTTCCCATTCACAGAGCCATCTGTTGAGGTGGATGTTTCTTGCTTCAAGTGTGGTGGAGAAGGCTGTAACGTATGTAAGAAAACAGGTTGGATCGAAATTATGGGTGCCGGTATGGTTCACCCTCGTGTCCTTGAGATGAGTGGTATCGATGCGACTGTTTACTCTGGATTTGCCTTTGGTCTTGGACAAGAGCGTGTAGCTATGCTCCGTTACGGAATCAACGATATCCGTGGATTCTACCAAGGAGATGTCCGCTTCTCAGAACAGTTTAAATAATGATTAGAAAAGTAGAAATGGCAGATGTTGAGGTGTTGGCTAAAATTGCCAAACAAACCTTTCGTGAAACATTTGCGTATGATAATACGGAAGAGCAGTTACAGGAATACTTTGAAGAGGCTTATAGTCTGAGAGTTTTGTCAACTGAGTTGAAAAATCCAGAATCCGAAACCTATTTCATTATGCATGAAGAGGAGATAGCTGGTTTTCTCAAAGTTAACTGGGGAAGTGCTCAGACTGAGAGAGAATTAGAGGATGCTTTTGAAATTCAACGTCTCTATGTGCTACAAAAATTCCAAGGATTTGGACTCGGTAAGCAACTGTTTGAATTTGCTCTTGAACTTGCTACAAAAAATAGTTTTTCTTGGGCTTGGCTAGGTGTTTGGGAGCATAATACAAAAGCTCAAGCGTTTTATAATCGATATGGTTTTGAAAAATTTAGCCAACATCATTTTATGATTGGTCAAAAAGTAGATACGGATTGGTTACTGAGAAAGAAATTAAGGTAAGAAGATGATTCTTCTATTGAAATGATAGGAAAGGAAAAGAACTAGGGTGACAACTGTCATTCTGGAGAACTAAATTATGCTTGTATCTTATAAATGGTTAAAAGAATTGGTGGACATTGATGTGCCATCACAAGAGTTGGCTGAAAAAATGTCAACTACAGGGATCGAGGTAGAAGGTGTCGAATCACCGGCTGCTGGTCTCTCAAAAATTGTCGTCGGTGAGGTCTTGTCTTGCGAAGATGTGCCAGAAACTCACCTTCATGTTTGTCAGGTTAACGTTGGCGAAGAAGAAGCCCGTCAAATCGTTTGTGGTGCACCGAATGTGCGTGCTGGTATCAAGGTTATGGTAGCTCTTCCGGGAGCTCGTATAGCTGACAATTACAAAATCAAAAAAGGAAAAATCCGTGGTTTAGAGTCACTTGGAATGATTTGTTCGCTTGGTGAACTGGGAATTTCTGACTCAGTTGTGCCTAAGGAATTCGCAGATGGCATCCAAATCTTGCCAGAAAATGCCGTTCCTGGAGATGAAGTCTTCTCATATCTAGACTTGGATGATGAAATCATCGAACTTTCTATCACACCCAACCGTGCGGATGCCCTTTCTATGCGTGGAGTGGCTCACGAAGTGGCAGCTATCTATGACAAGGCAGTCAACTTTAAAGAATTTACTCTTTCAGAAACAGACCAAGCTGCAGCAGATGCTCTTTCTGTCAGCATTGAGACAGACAAGGCACCTTACTATGCGGCCCGCATCTTGGACAATGTGACTATTGCACCAAGTCCACAATGGTTGCAAAACCTTCTTATGAACGAAGGAATCCGTCCAATCAATAACGTAGTGGACGTGACTAATTACATCCTTCTCTACTTTGGTCAACCAATGCACGCCTTTGACTTGGATACCTTTGAAGGGAGTGACATCCGTGTACGTGAAGCGCGTGCTGGTGAAAAATTGGTGACTTTAGATGGTGAAGAACGTGACTTGGACGTGAATGACCTAGTCATCACTGTCGCAGACAAGCCAGTAGCCCTTGCCGGTGTCATGGGCGGTCAAGCAACAGAAATTTCTGAGAAATCTAGTCGTGTCGTCCTTGAAGCTGCAGTCTTCAACGGAAAATCAATCCGTAAGACCAGCGGTCGTCTTAACCTTCGTTCTGAGTCATCTTCTCGCTTTGAAAAAGGGATCAATGTGGCAACTGTTAACGAAGCTCTTGATGCGGCAGCTAGCATGATTGCAGAACTTGCTGGTGCGACAGTGCGTAAAGGCATCGTTTCAGCGGGTGAACTTGATACCTCTGATGTGGAAGTTTCTTCAACTCTTGCTGATGTTAACCGTGTCCTCGGAACTGAGCTTTCTTATGCTGATATCGAAGATGTCTTCCGTCGTCTTGGCTTTGGCCTTTCTGGAAATGCAGATAGCTTTACAGTCAGCGTCCCACGTCGTCGCTGGGATATCACTATTGAAGCAGATCTCTTTGAAGAAATAGCTCGTATCTATGGTTATGACCGCTTGCCAACCAGCCTTCCCAAAGACGATGGTACAGCAGGTGAATTGACAGCCACACAAAAACTCCGCCGTCAAGTTCGTACTATTGCTGAAGGGGCAGGTTTGACAGAAATCATTACCTATGCTCTGACAACTCCTGAAAAAGCAGTAGAGTTCACAGCTCAACCAAGTAACCTTACAGAACTTATGTGGCCAATGACTGTGGATCGTTCTGTCCTCCGTCAAAATATGATTTCTGGTATCCTAGATACAGTTGCTTACAACGTGGCTCGTAAGAACAAAAACTTGGCTCTTTACGAGATTGGAAAAGTCTTTGAACAAACTGGCAATCCAAAAGAAGAACTTCCAAATGAGATTAATAGCTTTGCCTTTGCCTTGACAGGCTTGGTTGCTGAAAAAGATTTCCAAACAGCAGCAGTTCCAGTTGATTTCTTCTATGCTAAGGGAATCCTTGAAGCCCTCTTTGCTCGTTTGGGACTCCAAGTAACTTATACAGCAACATCTGAAATCGCTAGCCTTCATCCAGGTCGTACCGCTATGATTTCACTCGGTGACCAAGTTCTTGGTTTCCTTGGTCAAGTGCATCCAGTCACTGCTAAGGCTTACGATATTCCAGAAACGTATGTAGCGGAGCTCAACCTTTCAGCCATCGAAGCTGCCCTTCAACCAGCTACTCCATTTGTGGAAATCACCAAATTCCCAGCAGTCAGCCGTGACGTTGCCCTTCTCCTCAAGGCAGAAGTGACTCATCAAGAAGTTGTGGACGCGATCCAAGCTGCAGGCGTGAAACGTTTGACAGATATCAAACTCTTTGACGTCTTCTCAGGTGAAAAATTGGGACTTGGTATGAAGTCAATGGCCTATAGCTTGACCTTCCAAAATCCAGAAGACAGCTTGACGGATGAGGAAGTCGCACGCTACATGGAAAAAATCCAAGCTTCGCTCGAAGAAAAAGTCAATGCAGAAGTGCGTTAAGTTATTAGAGTTTGAAATAAAAATTTAGACTTAAACATAAAAAACGAATAAAACTAGTTTTCTGGAGAGTCAGAATTTTGTTTTATTCGTTTTTTTTGATTGCTTTAAACAAGGTCAGTTTCCCTTTGACGTATGACAATTATAAATAAAGATCAGTTGATAGCAGATTGAATCTAGAGTAGTATATCGTGATTGCTAAAACATTTCTAGAAATTAATTTGACTTTCCTAATCGATTTGTTCACCTTTTATTTCAATCTATTATATCTGAAATTTCAAAATACGGTTTTAAACTATCGGTTGAAGACTGTTAAGAATGAATAAAGTCAAACTACCTTTTCTTAGCATTTAATAATTTGAGTTCCTGCCCCTTAGTGATTGACATTCTTATTTTTACCCTCTCTATATATTAAATAGAGGCCAAGTAAAAAAGTCCAGTTTAAGATTGAAATGATTAAGAAATTTCGAGATAAAATGTAAGGTTCGTACAATTCTCCTTCAGGTAAAAAAATAGATTGATAGGATAGACATATAATTGCGAGTAGAAATGATAGTAATATGCAGAGCTTTCCCATTATATTGGTGTTCATATGTTTTATCTATAGATTAATCTATATTCTCCTCTAATTGGTCGTTTTACAGTATATGAATTTCTGCTAAATTCTCCACCGTCGTAAAATCTAGCAATTCTAGTTCCACTTTCGATTTCATATAAAACCCTAAATCCAACGTAAGCGCTTCTTCTTGGAGGGACATTTAATGTGTAACCGACACCACTAGATATAGAAGCCTGAGCTCCAATATTAATACCTTTTACATCTCCCGATATACTTGTACCAAAAGTTTTACTTTGACTTACGGATATACTAGCACCTGCTCTTCCTGTAGTCACTGTGTAGCTAACAGGTGTATAGTTAGACCATTCTTTTCGATACCGTACATTTGTTTTTTGATAAGTAAGTCCTCCATAGCTTCGACTTTGACCTATGGTTTCTGTATTAGTATTTGTTTCATCTGCATAAATCTCGTGTGTATTGAGCAATGATAGAGCTCCTATAACAGAGAAAAGAATGATAGATTTTGCTAGCTTGTTGGTATTATTCATTTTATTTTTCCTCCTTTATTTAGATATTCAATTTATGGAAGCCACGGCCAGAGTGGTTTACTAAATAAGAAAACCAGAAGAGGTAAGATACTTGCTATTCTAGTTTTTGCGATGAAATGTACGATTCTCATATGATATTCCTCCTTGTTTTTTATTTATAGATAGTATACAATAAAAAATGTAAGCGCTTTTGTATATGACAAGTTTTTTTGCGCCTGAAATTTTGGAGGAAAGTAGATGAGATGGGATTACTATAAGATTTTTAAAAAAATACGAGAAGATAAGCATTTATCTCAAACTCAGGTGGCAGGAAAAATGGTTAGTAGGCAGTCGGTTGCTGCATTTGAGAGCAATAAGGCGACGCCAAAATTTGAGAATATGGAATATCTCCTAAGACAAATGGATATGACTTTTGCAGAGTTCCAATATATTTGTGATTATTATCAACCTAATGAACGGATGAACATTATGATGAAATTACAAGAACTAACCACACTAATGACTAGGGAGCAAATTGAAAATCTTGTAATACAGTGTAGAAGTTACTTGAAAACATGTGACGATATACCTATTTTTAGGAGGATGCAATTATTACAATTATATTTACAGGATGATAAAGAAGTTAATAATCAACTTTTAGCTGAGCAAATTTGGAAAGAATTACAAAGTTACGAAGAGTGGTATCTAGGAGATTTAACCTTATTGGTAGGAATTTTACCTTATGTCTCTATAGAAAGTGTCTTAACTTTGACTGACCAGATATTGGCGACTTTAAAACGGTATGAATCATACGTTAATATTAAGGAAGCGAGATTTACCATTCTTTCTAATCTAGCAGTAACTTTCTTGTATAATGACTATAGAGAAAAATCACTGGAACTTATTAAACTTGCTTTAAAAACGGCTCAATTAACACATAGAAGTGATTATCTTGGTTTTTGCTGGGTTTATAAGGGAATACTTCAGAAAGACTACCGATTGGTAGATAAAGGATTACTCCTTCTTGAAATGACAGATGAACTGGTTTCTTATAAAAAATGTTGTCAAGAAATTATTCGCTTTTTTCCAGAAGTCTTAGAGGAAGAAAACTTTATGAGGAAAAAGGAGTTACTTAAATAACAATTCAGGATCAAAAATAGACAGTTGAGGAACAGAGAAGATAAATTGGGGTTTACCACTGTATAATGGATTTATCACGAAAAGTGCTCCAAGATTTTTTCCTAAAATGAGGATGATAAAAATGGACAGAAACCATTGTAAAGGCTATCAAAAAGGAGTATAATGAGTGCAAGACATTTCGGAGGTGAAAGATGCTAGAAGTAAGAAGTCTAGAGAAAAGTTTTGGACCCAAGCAAGTTTTGTTTGGTATTGACTTTCAAGCGCGACCAGGTCGTATTTTGGGACTAGTCGGGAAAAACGGTGCTGGGAAGACAACAATTTTCCACAGTATTTTGAAGTTTTTAGAATATCAAGGAGAAATCAGTCTGGATGGTCAGGATATCCGTCAGGAGACCTACGCTCGGATTGGCTATCTGCCTGAAGAACGGAGTCTCATGCCTAAATTGACAGTCCTTGAACAAGTTCGTTACTTGGCGACTCTAAAGGGCATGGATGCCAAGGAAGTTAAGGAAAAACTCCCTCAATGGATGAAGAGGTTGGAAGTGAAAGGGAAGCTGACAGATAAAATCAAGAGTCTGTCAAAAGGAAATCAGCAGAAGATTCAGCTCATCATTACTCTGATTCATGAACCAGACTTGATTATCTTGGATGAGCCTTTCAGTGGATTGGACCCAGTCAATACAGAATTGCTCAAGCAAGTCATTTTTCAAGAAAAAGAACGTGGGGCAACCATCATCTTTTCTGACCATGTCATGACCAACGTCGAGGAGCTTTGTGACGATATTCTCATGATTCGAGATGGCCGTGTGGTCTTGCATGGACCAGTTCAGGATGTTCGCAATCAATACGGGAAAACGCGTCTCTTTGTTTCAAGTGAACGAAGCAAGGAAGAATTGGAAAACCTTCCTCATGTCAAACAGGTGAGCTTGACTAAACAAGGCAGTTGGAAATTGATTTTGGAAGACGAGAGTGCTGGAAGGGAACTCTTCCCAATCTTGACTCAGGGGCAATATATCGCAACCTTTGACCAACAAGCGCCAACAATCGATGAAATCTTTAAACTAGAATCAGGGGTGGAAGTATGAGAAATATGTGGGTTGTAATCAAGGAAACCTATCTTCGACATGTCAAATCGTGGAGTTTCTTCTTTATGGTGATTTCGCCGTTCCTCTTTTTAGGTATCTCTGTAGGAATTGCGCATCTCCAAGGTTCTTCTATGGCTAAAAATAATAAAGTAGCAGTAGTGACAACAGTTTCATCTGTAGCAGAAGGACTGAAGAATGTAAATGGTGTTAACTTCGACTATAAAGACGAAGCAAGTGCCAAAGAAGCAATTAAAGAAGAAAAATTAAAAGGCTATCTGACCATCGATCAAGAAGATAGTGTTCTAAAGGCAGTTTATCATGGCGAAACATCGCTTGAAAACGGAATTAAATTTGCAGTTACAGGTACACTCAACGAACTGCAAAATCAGCTTAATCGTTCAACTGCTTCCTTGTCTCAAGAGCAAGAAAAACGCTTAGCGCAGACAATTCAATTCACAGAAAAGATTGATGAAGTCAAGGAAAATAAAAAGTTTATTCAAACAATTGCAGCAGGCGCTTTAGGATTCTTTCTTTATATGATTCTGATTACCTATGCGGGTGTGACGGCTCAGGAAGTTGCCAGTGAAAAAGGTACCAAAATTATGGAAGTCGTCTTTTCTAGCATAAGGGCTAGTCACTATTTCTATGCACGGATGATGGCTCTGTTTCTAGTGATTTTAACGCATATTGGGATCTATGTTGTAGGTGGTCTGGCAGCCATTTTGCTCTTTAAAGATTTGCCATTCTTGGCTCAGTCTGGTGTTTTGGATCACTTGGGAGATGCCTTCTCACTGAATACCTTGCTCTTTATTTTGATAAGTCTTTTCATGTACGTAGTCTTGGCTGCCTTCCTAGGTTCTATGGTTTCTCGTCCTGAGGACGCAGGAAAAGCCTTGTCGCCTTTGATGATTTTGATTATGGGTGGTTTTTTTGGAGTGACAGCTCTAGGTGCAGCTGGTGACAATCTCCTCTTGAAGATTGGTTCATATATTCCCTTTATTTCGACTTTCTTCATGCCATTTAGAGCCATTAATGGCTATGCAAATGGCTTAGAAGCTTGGATTTCGCTTGCGATTACGATTGCTTTTGCAGTAACTGCAACAGTCTTTATCGGGCGTATGTATGCTAGTCTCGTTTTGCAAACAGATGATTTAGGCCCTTGGAAAACCTTTAAACGTGCCTTATCTTATAAATAGAAGAGCCTCGCGAAAGCGAGGTTTTCTAGAGACAAAAAGAGTGGAATTGGTAAATTCCCAAACTAAGTTCCACCGCTAGTAGAAGTGGAAGTTAGTCTGATAAAAATCGTAAAAACCAGTAGAATTCCGTGTCAGGG
>CAUUIG010000060.1:0-10645 GCA_963545095.1 uncultured Streptococcus sp. | reverse complement strand
TCTTGCTTGGGTATTTATCGATAAAGACCTTGAGAACTTCTGTTCCCTCTAGTTTAAGGGCTGGTTTCTTAACATAGATGGGTTGGCTGATTTTCTGGTTTTTCGAACGGATGTAGCCTGCATACTTAGGCTTTTCCTGATCTAGAACGATTTGACCGACAACGGTTGTCAAACTGTGTTCTAGGATATCAATAATTTTGGCTTCGGCAGCTGTTCCCTTGTTGCGATCAGCGACTTTCTTGATGACGACCTCAACGGTATCACCATCAATAGCATAGTTGACATCGTTTTTTCCTACAAAAAAGTCGTCCTCCTCGCCTTCCAGACTAACAAAGCCAAAGCCATTTTTATGAGCATGAAAAATCCCCTTGAGAGTAATCTCATGTTTTTTCTTGGCTTCCAAGGTCAGACTGCCATCTTCTTCAAAGCGAATCTGGTGCTTTCTTTCCATTAGGGACAATGTTTTAATCAACTCACTAAAGTCCTTGGAGCCATCTTTTCCCAAAGCCTGAGCCAAGTCATTAACAGTTACCTTTCCCTTGTCTTGTAAATATTCTTTTATTCTATCTTTCATATTTTCTTTCTAGATTTTTTATTTTCTTTTACTGCAAAACCTTCTAAAATATCCTTTAAAAATAAAAAGAGGCAAAGACCTAGTCCTGCCCATTATTTTCTTATCTACTTGATAATACCGTCAATGCTAAGGCAATGGCTAGCCAGAAAAAGACTAAAATCCCTGTCAAACGCTGCATTACAGCTTCAAAGCCGCGTGCTTTACTGCGTTCAAACAAATCACCTGAGCTGGCATCAAATACATTGCTGGATTGGTTTTTGGTTGGTTGCATGAAAATTGCAATCACAATCACAACAGATAATACTAATAAAATGGTTAATAATAGGTTATACATATCAAACTCCTTAAAATCCTTATTATTTTACCATAAAATCTACTTAGATTCAAGATGTAGGGTTACTTTTCTTTCCTTGGGACAATACTTTAAAACCTCAATCTTGTCTGGATGGGTTTTTGAATTTTTACTGGTTAGGTAATTGATACTGCCACAAGAGGAGCATTTGAGATTAATTTTTACTCGCACTAGATTTCCTTTACTTTTAATAATGTTCGAAATTGAAGAAGGTTAAAGAGACAACTAAAGGCAACACAAAGGCTTGTCGCATAAAAGACAGCATGGTAGCCAAATTGACCTGCTACTGCAGAACCTGCCATGGGACCAACAACACCTCCCAGATAAAAGAATACCTGATTGAAGGCAAATACTCTTGAAATACCTGATTTTGGGGTCATCTTACTGAGAAGAGCATTAACTCCAGGAATCAAGGCACCTGTCCCCAAGCCAAAGAGGAAACGATAGAGTCCTAGTTGAAGGGGGCTAGAGGCATTGGCACAGAGGAGATAGATAATGACTGAATAAAACTGGGCTACAACCAAGAGGCGATGATTGCCCACCTTGTCACCTAGCTTTCCCATGACTCCTGCACTCATCATACTGGAAAAGCCCATGCTGGATACAATCAAACCAGATACAAAGAGAAGATTCTCTGTCTGGCCTAAGTCGCGTACATACAGAGCTAAGATAGGGCCGATTGATTGGGCTGAAAATTGGATGACAAAACTGGTCAGAAAGAGGTTGACCAAGAGATAGGGGTATTTAACTGATGTAAACAATTCCTTTGTTGGAATGGCCTTTTCCTTGGCTACTGGTTGAAAATCTTCCTTGATAAATAAAATAGTTAAAACAGCAGCTAAAAATAGAAAACTACCAACCAGTAAGAAAACTGTACGAATACCAAATAATTCTGCAATAAAGCCACCAATAAAAGGACCAGTTAGAGTACCTGCAACTACTCCAGTAGACAAAGTACCTAAGGCAGAGCCTGATTTTTCCTTGGGAACCTGACTGGCTATCAGGGCTGTTGCATTGGGAACAAATCCTGCAAATATACCGTTTAATAAACGAAGAAAGATTAACCAATAGATATTTGGTACAAAGGCCAAACCTCCCATAGTAATGGTCATGGCCATGCCAGCCCGAATCATCATGGGTTTTCGACCATATTTGTCAGCAAGAATCCCCCAGATAGGAGAAAAGAGCGCCGCGGAAATAGCAGAGACAGAAATTGCTAAGCCTGCATAAAAAGCGACTTGCTCACTCCCTACACCCAGACTTTCCACAAAGATGGGCATAAAAGGCACAACTAAGGAAATACTGGCTCCTGTCAGAAAATTACCAAACCAGGCAATGCGCAGATTATCCTTCCAGTTAATCTCTGTCATCTTGCTTACCTCCCTCAAGGAGGGTAAGCACTTGAGTAAGAAGCTGATCCTGATTGCCATTGTTGTCTAGAATTTGGCTGGCCAAATCTTTCTTTTTCTCTAAAGGCCACTGGGTTGCCAGACGAGATTCAGCTTCATCCTTGGATAGCTGATCCCTTTTCATTAAGCGTTCTACTTGGACATCTCGGTCCACATAGACCAACCAAGTCTCATCAAACCAAGAGACATAGTCCTGCTCAAAAAGTAAGGGAATATCCATGAAAAAGATAGCTTCGGTCTGAGCCAACTGGTCTCTCAACGTAGCTAGTTCCTCACGGATAATCTCTCCTTGGATTTGCTTAGACCATTCTCGTTCTTCAGGATTTGAAAAGATGAGACTAGCTAGTAAAGGGCGATTGAGTTCTCCATTTTCAAGGATGATTTCTTGCCCAAAATGCTGGACTAGAGCCTGAAACAGACGAGCACCATGTTTCTGTAGTTGGTGGACGACTGCGTCGGCATCCACTACTTGAAAGCCTTGCTTTCTTAGAAAATTTGTCACGGTTGACTTACCAGAGGCAATTCCCCCAGTGATTCCGATGATTTTTCCCATCAATTCCTCCTTTGGCACTGAGGACAAAAATGGGTGCCTCGTCCACCTAGTTGGATTTTCTCAATGATGGTGCCACAACGTGAACATTCTTGACCAGCCTTGTCATAGACCTGATGAAAATCCTGCATGGTTCCATCTTCCCCAAAGGCATTGGTATAGGTCCGAATGGTGGAACCACCTTTTTCAACAGCCTGTCCCAATACAGCAATGGTCTGGTCATGAATAGCTGTCGCTTCTGCTGCTGTCAAAGTCTGGGAAGGTCTGGCTGGATGAACCTGAGCTCGCCAGAGAACCTCATCCACATAGATATTGCCAAGTCCAGCTACCAAGGTCTGGTCTAGGAGATGGGATTTGATAGGCTTTTTAGATTTAGTTAGAGCAGCTTGAAAGACCTGCACATCAAAGTCTTGCTCGCTTGGTTCAGGACCTATTTTTTTAGAAATAAAATAGGTGTCCAAAAGGTCAGGAGCCAAGAGTTCCATAGTACCAAACTTGCGTACATCCTCATAAACAAGCGTTCCACCGTCCTCAAACTGGAAGAAAATATGGGCATGCTTACGTTCAGGTGCTTGGTCTGGATAGTAAAAATACTTGCCCTCCATCCGCAGATGCGAAATCAAGACCTTGTCTGTCAGATAAAAAAGCAAATATTTACCACGACGTCCCATTGACTCAACAACTTGACCAGACACTTCCTTTCGAAACTCGTCCAAGTCCGTTTTAATCATCTTGGGATAGCGAATATCAATGCTAGAAATCTTTTTACCCAAAATCAATTTTTCTAAGCCACGACGAACGGTTTCAACCTCAGGTAATTCAGGCATACGTCCTCCTTCTGTAAAAACAAGAAGCAGGCATGTGCCCACCTCTACTTAGTATTCTTTTTCATTATAGCCAAAGTCAGCCAAATCTAGCTTCTTATCTCGCCAGTTTTTCTTGACCTTGACCCAAGTTTCTAGGAAGACCTTGTCTCCTAGCATGAGTTCAATATCACGACGGGCCATACTACCAATTTTCTTAAGCATAGCGCCACCTTTACCGATGATAATCCCTTTCTGACTATCGCGCTCCACCATGATGGTTGCACGAATGTGAACCTTGTCTGTTTCTTCGTCTCGTTTCATAGAATCAACCACTACTGCGACAGAATGCGGAATCTCTTCACGCGTTAGGTGCAAGACTTTCTCACGAACCATTTCTGAAACCAAGAAACGTTCTGGATGGTCTGTGATTTGATCAGACGGGAAATACTGGAATCCTTCGTCCAGATTTTCACTCAAAATATCAACTAAACGTGAGACATTATTTCCCTGAAGGGCTGAGATAGGAACGATTTCCTTGAAGTCCATCTGATTACGGAAATCATCAATCTGAGACAAAAGCTGGTCTGGGTGAACCTTGTCAATCTTGTTCACCACCAGAATAACAGGAACCTTGGCAGCCTTGAGACGCTCGATAATCATGTCGTCCCCCTTACCACGCGCCTCATCCGCAGGCGCCATGAAAAGAACGGTGTCCACTTCCCGAAGGGTGCTATAGGCGGATTCGACCATGAAATCTCCAAGGGCTGTTTTAGGCTTGTGAATCCCTGGCGTGTCGATAAAGACAATCTGCTCCTTATCGGTCGTGTAAATTCCCATGATTTTATTACGCGTTGTCTGCGCCTTGTCACTCATGATGGCAATCTTTTGCCCCATAACGTGATTTAAAAAAGTTGACTTCCCAACATTGGGACGTCCTAAAATGGCTACAAAGCCTGATTTAAAAGTCATAATTTCCTCTTACTGTTTAAAATAATAAATCCCAGATTCGTGGGAGAAAAATCAATGCGCCCGTTAAGGTTGCGAAAAGAGAGACCACTAATACCGCGCCAGCCGCCATATCCTTGGCATTTTTAGCCAGCATGGAAAAGTGATAGTGACTGGCCAAATCCACCACATTTTCAATAGCAGAATTGATAATTTCAAAGGCTACTACCAAGAAAATGCTCAATAGGAGAAAGAGCCATTCGATTCGTGACACCCGAAAAACAAAACCTGCAAGGATGACCACTAGAGCCGTCACTGCATGTTTTCGCATATTGCGTTCTTCCTTGATAGCAGTAAAAATCCCTGTGATGGCAAATTCTAAACTGGCTATCAGGTCACGATTTTTCCATTTTCGTTTATTGTCTTGTGAGTCCATAGGCTGTCAAAATTTCTTCTTGTAAACCGAACATCTCCGCTTCTTCTTCCGGAGTGTAGTGATCATAGCCGTTGATATGTAAAAAGCCGTGTACTGCCAAGAAGCCCATCTCACGCTCAAAGCTATGGCTATATTCCTCGGCCTGCTCATGTGCTTTATCAATAGAGATGAACAATTCCCCAATATAGGCATCAAACTCAGACATCATCTCTGCCAATTCTGGATTTTCAAGTAAATCTTCTTCGTCAAAGGCAATATCCAACTCTGGTTTATATTCAAGGCTGATAACATCTGTCGGACGGTCGGTGTCACGGTACTCCAGATTCAGTTCATGACTACGTTCATTGGTCACAAAGGTAACTGCCATCTCCTTGTCTTCTTTGCCTAATTTTTGGGCTGCAAATTCCAAAATTTCTTGGGTTTGTTGCAACATTTCTTTTGAAACTTGACCAGTTTCATCTACCATTTCAATATACATGTGCTTCTCGTTTCTCTTTACTTGGCTTTATTATACCACATTTCCATGATTTTATTCTACCTTTTTGATATAATACTATGGAATACAATCACAAGGAGAGAACGATGTCATTTGACGGATTTTTTTTACACCACATGGTTGAGGAATTACGAAGAGAGTTAGTGAATGGTCGCATCCAGAAAATCAATCAACCTTTTGAACAAGAGTTGGTCTTGCAAATCCGTAGCAATCGCCAAAGCCATCGTCTGCTCCTTTCTGCCCATCCTGTTTTTGGACGCATTCAGCTGACCCAGACGACTTTTGAAAATCCAGCTCAACCTTCTACCTTTATCATGGTGTTGAGAAAGTATTTGCAGGGTGCCCTGATTGAATCGATTGAGCAAGTGGAAAATGACCGTATTGTGGAAATGACAGTTTCCAATAAAAACGAGATTGGCGACCATATCCAGGCTACCTTGATTATCGAAATCATGGGGAAACACAGTAATATTCTACTAGTTGATAAAAGTAGCCACAAAATCCTCGAAGTCATTAAACACGTCGGTTTTTCACAAAATAGCTACCGTACCTTGCTGCCTGGATCGACCTATATCGCTCCGCCAAGCACGGAATCACTCAATCCTTTCACCATCAAGGATGAAAAGCTCTTTGAAATCCTACAAACACAGGAAACGACAGCTAAAAACCTTCAAAGCCTCTTTCAAGGTCTGGGACGCGATACGGCAAATGAATTGGAAAACATTCTGGTTAATGAAAAACTTTCCACTTTCCGAAATTTTTTCAATCAAGAAACCAAGCCATGCTTGACAGAGACTTCCTTCAGTCCAGTTCCTTTTGCCAATCAGGTGGGAGAGCCTTTTGCCAGTCTTTCTAATTTGTTGGACACCTACTATAAGGATAAGGCTGAACGCGATCGTGTCAAACAGCAAGCCAGTGAACTGATTCGCCGTGTTGAAAATGAACTTCAGAAAAACCGCCACAAACTCAAAAAACAGGAAAAAGAGTTACTGGCGACAGACAATGCTGAAGAATTTCGTCAAAAAGGAGAATTGCTGACAACCTTCCTTCACCAAGTACCTAACGACCAAGACCAAGTTATCCTAGACAACTACTACACCAACCAACCTATCACCATTGCGCTTGATAAGGCCTTGACTCCCAATCAAAATGCTCAACGCTATTTTAAACGGTATCAGAAACTCAAAGAAGCTGTCAAATACTTGACTGATTTGATTGAAGAAACCAAAGCAACCATTCTCTATCTGGAAAGTGTAGAGACTGTTCTCAACCAAGCTGGACTAGAAGAAATCGCTGAAATCCGTGAAGAATTGATTCAAACTGGCTTTATCCGTAGAAGACAACGGGAGAAAATCCAGAAACGCAAAAAACCAGAACAGTATCTAGCAAGCGATGGCAAGACCATCATCTATGTCGGTAGAAACAATCTTCAAAACGAGGAGCTAACCTTTAAAATGGCACGCAAGGAGGAACTTTGGTTCCACGCCAAGGATATTCCTGGAAGCCATGTTGTCATCTCAGGCAATCTTGACCCATCCGATGAAGTCAAGACAGACGCAGCAGAGCTGGCTGCCTACTTCTCTCAAGCTCGCCTGTCAAATCTGGTTCAGGTAGATATGATTGAAGTCAAGAAACTCAACAAACCAACTGGTGGAAAACCCGGCTTTGTCACCTACACAGGACAAAAGACTCTCCGTGTCACACCAGACCCCAAAAAAATCGCATCCATGAAAAAATCCTGATTTTACTTGAAATCAGGATTTTTAGCGGTACTCAAATCATATCCAATTATAGGACTAATCTTTTCCACCAAGTCGACTATTGATATTCATCATGATACTAGCTATTTTTTCACCCCAGTACGGATCTGATGCATAGCGTACATTCATTCCTGTCGCTTTATTTCCAAGGTGATCTCTTCCACGGTCAATATAGTTCTCACGAATCCACTTGGCCGCACCAAGAATTCCTTTATCTACATCATCAAATTTCTTAGCTGAATCATAGGGACTGGTATCGTAAGCAGCTATTCCGAAGAAGTTATTTTTATCATTAGCAATTTGGCTACGTCCCCAAGCACTTTCTAGCGCACTGTGAGCCATTAAATAAAGAGCATTGACACCGTAACGTTCTTCAGCTTCTTTAAAAATTGCTCCTTTACCAGCAAGACGGCTGTTTCGGATATTCATCATCGAATAAACTCTATTTAATTCATCCGCACTATAGTTGGTTGGTTCAGTCAAATTCTTAAAAAGAAAACGATTCTTGATAGTAAACCCATCAAAATGTTCTCCATCATTTGAATAATACTTCTTGCCAATTTTCATGGCTGAAGTATGTGGAGCTACCCGAATACTAGTGTATGGAGAAAGTTCATGATATAGGAATCTTCCGTCAGTAGTATAGTGAGGAATAAACTCACTTTCTTCATCAACTAAAGTCAAATCGTTTTGATTCATATAACCAGACAAGCCTGATATTGAAACAGCAAGGCGACTGCCCTTACTTTTAGAGCTATCATAGGTCACAATACTTCCCTGATTGACATAACTCAAAATATCTCCTGATTCACTATAAATATAGGCTGTGATTGGTTTAACCTTAAAATATTTGGGGCTTTGAATCCACTTTCCATCACCCTGGAAGAAGTAGGATTTATTTTCGATGTTAAAAGCACCAGTAACATAACTTCCATCTTCTTTTAGGTAGTACCATGCATTGTAGTTAGGGTCAAAAATCCATTCATTCTCGGCCATATAACCACCAGATTTGAGGTAATAAGCATCAATCCATTCACGTGAAGCATAAGCACCACCTGATTTTAGGTAAAACCAGCTATTATAAGATTTATCAAAAATCCATTCTTTTTCAGCCATCGCTCCACTATTTTTTAGATAGTAAGCATCTTTCCACTGATTACTAGCCATCACACCGTCACTGTTAAAATAGTACCATATTCCATTAATTTTTTCCCATTTATTACGAAGGATCTTTCCTGAATCTATAGCATAATACCATTTATCAGCAATTTTTTCCCAATCATTTTGAGCCATTGCCCCACTGCTATTAAGAAGATAATCGTTAACTAGAGTATTGCTAGCCATAACTCCATCTTGGTTGAAGTAATACCAAACATTGCCAACTCTTTCCCATCTATTACGAACAATCTTTCCTGAATCTGTAGCATAATACCATTTATCAGCAATTTTTACCCAGGAATTTTCTACCATTGCTCCACTAGTATGAAAAGCATAGTCATTAACAATCCTATTGCTAGCCATGATTCCATTTTGATCAAAGAAATACCAGACACCCGCAATTTTTTTCCAGTTTTTGATTGGTTGATTATTCTCATAAAAAAGCCATTCCCCGTTCTCTTTCTGCCAACCATTCTTAGGAACTTCTTCAACTTTTTCTTTGTTTGAAATAGCCTCTTTTTTAGAATTATCTTCTTCTACAACAACTGGTTCTTTCTTTTTTTCCGTCTTTGCAGTCTCATTCTTTGTATACTCAACAACTTTTTTCTCTTCTGATGTTGGAGTCTGATTTTTATCCACAGATTGACTCTTATTTGTCGTTTGACTTTGGTCTGTTGTTTTACTATCTTCAGCAAATACTGATGTTGTTGGCACAATTGCCAATGCAAGCACTGCTGTGCTTACAAGTAGTGTTCTCTTCATTTTACTCCCCTAAGTAGAAATTCATCTACATCATTCATGATTAATTTTATTCTAACATAGTTATAAAGATGAAAATATTACAAAATGATGAAAATTCTGTGTCTTATTGACGATAAAGATGTTCTAGCTTATCTAAAGCTAGCTTTTACTTCCTGACGGAGATTTTCTAGACTGCTAATGCCGTATTTGTCCATGACTTTTGGTAAATTTTCGATGATATCAGGACAGGCATAAGGATTGGTAAAGTTGGCTGTTCCAACTCCAATAGCCGATGCTCCAGCCAGATACATTTCTAGGGCAGCTTCTGCCGAATCCACTCCCCCCATTCCAATGATGGGCAGGTCTGTAGTTTGGGCGACTTGGCGGATGAGTTTGAGGGCTACTGGAAAGACTGCTGGACCAGACATTCCACCTGTTCCATTGGCCAAGATTGGTTTTCTGTTTTTGAGGTCAAAGCGCATTCCAACCAGAGTATTGATCATGGTCAAGCCACTTGCTCCCGCATCTTCTGCTGCTTTTGCGACGGTGACAATATCTGTCACACTAGGGGTTAGTTTGACATAAACTGGTACATCTGAGGATTCGACAGCTGCTTTCACCACATCATAAGCCAAATCTGGATCTTGACCAATCAAAAGTCCGTGATTACAGTGGTCAACGTTGGGGCAAGAAATATTGAGCTCAATAGCCTTTACATTGCCTGCCTTAGAAATACCATGAGAAACGGCTGCATATTCTTGTTTTGAAAAACCAGCTACATTGGCGATAATAGGAAGATTTGGATATTCTCTTTCCAGCCAAGGAAGCTTTTCAGCCAAAACAACTTCCAAACCAGGATTTTGCAAGCCAATTGCATTGAGCATACCAGCAGGTGTCTCTGCTACCCTTGGAGTTGGATTGCCAAAACGGGGTTCAAGGGTCGTCGCCTTGATCATAATAGAACCTAAAAGGTCTAAATCATAGTACTTGGCATACTCTTGACCAAAACCAAAACAGCCTGATGCTGGAATAATAGGATTTTTCAAATCCAAGCCTGGTAGAGAAACTTGTAAACGATTTCTAGTCATGATTTTCTCCTTATAATACAACTGTTCCTGTGCGGAAAACAGGGCCATCTTCACAGACGCGTTGACTAACCGTCTCGCTTTCTGGCACTTTTAGGACGCAGGCATAGCAAGCCCCCATCCCACAAGCCATACGAGATTCCAGAGATAGATAGGCTCTTGGGTGGTCATAAAAGGTTTGATTGATATACTTCATCATTCCAGGCGCCCCACATGAGTAAACAGCATCAAACTGACTGTCTAAATCCTTGATGACCACGGAGACATTCCCCTTAATGCCATAAGAACCATCATCTGTCGTTACAAAGACTTGACCATATTGAGCTAATTCCG